>JBGSXQ010000164.1:0-11681 GCA_041751315.1 Gaiellaceae bacterium
CCTCGCGGAGCGCCTGCGGGAGAGCACGAGAGCGGCCGCCGCCCAGAACGCCGCGGCGGCCGCGGCGTGCCCGCTCGGGAACGACGGCCCGAGCGTCTCGGTGATGGGGTTGAACTCCGGGCGTACGCGGTCGAGCAGCTCCTTGACCGAGTTCACGAGCAAGATCTCGCCGACGATGACCGTGGCGAGGAACACGGGAGCCCAAGCGTTGGGAATCCGTCGATACTCGAAGAGACCGATGGCGACCGCTGCCGCGACCACCACGGCCGCTCCGCCCAGCTCTGTCGTCGCCTGCAGCGCGTCCGTCGACCACGCGGTCGCATTGTCGACGCCCCACTGGCCGACCGAGCGGTCGGCGTCGACGAGCGTCTCGCTGCTGCGGACGAGGTACGCGAGGACTCCGACGAGCAGCCCCCCGAGGATTGCCAGGCCGAGAGCGAGCGTGAGCCCGAGCCCCGTCACCGTTGCCGGGTCGAGTCGATCGCGAACGAGACGCAGCAGCCACGGGTGCTCCTCCATCTCGGTCTCGACCATCTCGGCCGCGCTGCTCGAACGCTCCTCGCCCAGCACATGACTTGGCAGGCGATATCCCACGAGCGCGACGAGCGCGCCCGCGGTCACAGCCAGGAGCAGAAGGACGATGATCGGCATGAGGACGCAGCTCCAGGAACGGTTTACCCGCTCACCAAGGGGGTAAACCGGAGCAATGCAACCCGAGACGAACGTCGCCGCACCGTCTGCAGCGCAGCCGATCCGTCATACGGACGTCGTGGATCGCCGCGTCGACCTTCCCGTCCTCGAGCCGACTCACGGCGGTTTCGCGGACAGGCTTTCCCAGCGCATCGGCCCAACGAACCCAGTGCGCGTCTTCGTCGTCCTGGTGCTCGCCGGCTACGTGCTGCTGGTCTCCGCGTTGGTCATCCTCGGCGTGTTCCTGTTCGAGGTGCTGCTGCCGGCCGGCCTCGAGAAGGCCGACGACACCTTCATCCAGTGGCTCGTCGACAACCGCTCGCCCGCGCAGGAGGATCTGTCTTGGGTCGGATCGACGCTCGCGGGCGGACACGTCGTCCCCGGGGTGATCGGGCTCGGCCTAGTCGTGTTCCTCCTGACGAAGCACTGGCTGCTCGCCGCCTACGTCCTCTTCACGGTGGCCGTGGAGTCGGGGGCGTACAGGGCGACGTCGCTCTTCCTCGAGCGCGAGCGACCTGACGTTGAGCGGCTCGAAGACCTACCCGTCGAAGCGGCCTATCCGTCCGGCCATACTGCCGCGTCGGTTGCCCTCTGGGGAGGCCTCCTGCTGTTGCTGGCGTCGCGGATCGACGACCGCGCCGTGGGGGTCGGGGCGCTGATCGTGGCAATGACGATCGCGCTCTTCGTCGGCTGGTCGCGCATGTACCGCGGCATGCACCATCCCTCTGACGTCGTCGCGGGCATCCTCATGGGGATCGGAGCGCTCGTGGTGGTCGTGCTCGCTGCGCGTGCCTCTCGGGCCGCCGCGCATCGTCGAGACGCGGCCGAGGCGCTGCCCGGAGGTGTCTCGTGAGGCGCGTGGCGGTCGTCGCCCACGCGGGAAAGTCGATGGGCGGGGGTCTCGAGGAGCTGCGTGAGGTTCTCGACAGGGCCGGCGTCGAGGATCCCTTCTGGTCCGAGGTACCGAAGAGTCGCTACGCGCCGGAGCGCGTTGAGAAGGCGCTGGCCGAGGGCGCGGAGACGATCTTCGTCTGGGGCGGCGACGGCATGGTGCAGCGCTGCGTCGACACGATGGCCGGCAGCGACGCGCGCCTGGCCATCCTCCCGGCAGGTACCGCGAACCTCTTCGCCTCGAACCTGGGGATCCCGGACGACATCGCGGAGGCGGTCGAGGTCGGTCTCCACGGACGCGAGCGAACGCTCGATCTCGGAAAGATGAACGGGGAGCACTTCGCGGTGATGGCCGGCGCCGGTCTCGACGCGCGGATGATCAGAGACGCCGACGCGGGCCCGAAGGACCGCTTCGGGCGTCTCGCCTACATCTGGGCAGCGTCGAAGAACCTTCGTGTCGAGCCGTTCAAGACACGCATCGAGGTGAACGGCGACCTCTGGTACAAGGGCGACGCCAGCTGCCTGCTCGTCGGCAACGTCGGCGCGCTGTTCGGAGGGTTGGAGGCGTTCGACAACGCGTCTCCGGACGACGGTCAGCTCGAGGTCGGGGTGACCATGGCCGAGAGCCTGGGGCAGTGGGCGCGGACGGTCACGCGAACGGCCATCGGCTCCGTCTCCAAGTCGCCGTTCGTGCAGGCGACGAAGGCGAAGAAGATCGACGTCGAGTTCAACCGCAAGATCCTCTACGAGCTCGACGGGGGCGAGCGCAAGGAGGTCAAGAGGCTGAAGGTGAAGGTGAAGCCCGACGCGCTGACGGTCCTCGTGCCCGCTGAAGAGCCGTGAGTACCGCGTCGCACGTCAAGGAGACCTGGGAGCTCACGGGCGACGACGCGCGGAAGACCCTCGCAGACACCGGGCGGATGGCGCTGATCAAGGATGCTGTCGTCCGGCTCCGCGCGGCAGACGGGACGAGCCACGCCCGTTCGCTCGCGTTCGCGGCCTCGCTCGTCCTCGTTCAGGGGATCGTCGTCGTCGTCGGGCTCACCGTCGCCATCGGCTCGACGGGCTTCCGGCAGCTCGTCTTCGACACGATCGAGGCGTCGGCGCCCGGGCCCACGAGCGACCTCCTCTCGAATGCCGTCGACCAGGCGACGCGGGTCGGCCGGAACAACCGCTTTCTGCCGCTGATCATCGGGCTCCTCGGCACGCTCGTGACCATGACGATCGCGATGGGGCAGCTCGAGCGCGCAATGAATCGCATCTACGGCATCGAGCAGGACCGCCCGTTCGCGAAGAAGTATCCGCGCGCCCTTGCTCTCGCCGCGAGCGCGGGCGTCGTGATAGCGGCGGCGTTCTCGCTGCTCGCGTTCGGCCGAGGCTTGCTGGACGACTCCGACGTCCGCCCGCTCTGGCTGGTCATCCGCTGGCCGTTGGGAATCGTGCTCGTCGGAGTTGGCCTCGCCGTGCTCTTTCGCTGGTCGCCGCGCCGTCAGCAGCCAGGGTGGGCATGGCTCGCGTTCGGTGCGACGATCGCCGTCAGCGCATGGACGCTGACGACCGCCGCGCTCGCACTCGTCTTCGGTCTCTCGTCGACCTTCGGTCAGACGTACGGCCCCCTTGCGGGGATCGTCGCGCTTCAGCTGTGGACGTTCTTCTCGGCGCTCGCGATCCTCTTCGGAGTCGCCGTGGCGGCCCAGCTCGAGGCCGTTCGGGCGGGAGTGCCCGAAGCGCAAGACCTCTCGAAGGACGAGGCGACGGTCGCCTCGTTCGCCTCGGCCTGAGCGGGAGCGGCTCTCAGGCCGCGTCCCGGTCGGAGACGCGGATCATGGCGGCCACGTCGCGCACGCCTGGAACCTTCGCGACCTCGTGGACGAGCGCATCCGCGCGCTCCGATCCCTCCACGGCCCCCTGGAGCGTCACGACGCCGCTCTCGACCTCCACCGCGACCTCGTCGGCCGGCACGCCCGCGGCGGGAAGCGCGTCACCGAGGACCCGGTGCGCGATGGTCTTGTCGTCGAGCGTCTCGCTCGACCCACGCTGACGCAGTCGCGACCGCGCACGGTCGATGAGAAGCGCAGTGCCGAGCCCGAGGACGAACGCTTTCGTGGTACGCATGTCTCACCTCTCAGCCGTTCGATTTTCGGAGATACCAGGGTGCCGATCTGGTTGTGAAGCCCGTGTGAGCATGCCCCAGCCGTCGGAGGGCCAAACCGAGGAAGTGCACGGGACGCAACGAATCACTCCGGCATGGCGACCCCCGAGGTACGCATGGTCGCCGTCCGGCCGCGAACGATCTTCCTCGTCATCGGGATCACGGTGCTCGTCGGCCTTGTGCTGCTCTTCGGCTACCTCGCCTGGCACGTCCTCAGCTGGATCCTGATGGCGATGTTGCTTGCAGCCGCGCTCAACCCCGCCGTCGAGCGCCTCGAGGCGCGTGGGCTCGGCCGGGGATGGGCGTCGTCGATCGTCTTCCTCCTGGCGCTTCTCGTCCTGGGCCTGATCGGCGCGCTCGTCATCCCGTCGCTCATCACCCAGGTCAGCGCCTTCATCAACACCGTTCCCGACTTCATCGACGACATCACGGCGGGGCGAGGGCCACTTGGCTGGCTACAGGACGAGTACCAGATCGTCGACCGGATCCGTGAGACGATCGAAATGCAGGGACCGGGTGGCGTGCTCGGGCTGAGCGAGCCGTTCCTCGACATCGTTCGCAGCGTCGTCACGGCCGTCGTCGGGACGATCACCATCGTCTTCCTGACGTACTTCATGCTGCTCGAGGGCCCGCGAACGGTCACTGCGCTGCTCGACCAGCTCTCCGACACGACGCGTCCGCGGTACGAGCGAGTCGGACGCGACATCTATCGGACGATCTCGGGCTATGTCACCGGCAACCTCTTGATCAGCCTGCTCGCCGGGACGATCGCGACCGTCCTTATGTTCGCGGTCGGGAGCGAGTTCGCGATCGCGCTCGGGCTGCTCGTCGCGATCCTCGACCTCATCCCGCTCGCCGGCGCGACGCTCGCCGCGATCATCGTGTCGACGGTCATCCTCATCGAGACGGACTGGATCCGCTTCCTCATCGTGGTCGTCTTCTTCGTCGCCTACCAGCAGTTCGAGAACCACGTCGTGCAGCCGCTCGTCTACGGCAGGACGGTGCAGCTCTCCCCCCTCGCGGTGCTCTGCGCCGTGCTCATCGGGGCGCAGCTCGCCGGGATCCTCGGCGCGCTGTTTGCGATCCCGGTTGCCGGCTCTCTCCTTGCGATCGCTCGCGAGATCCTCCAGTACCGCAGGGACTCGGCGATCGAGCTCGGAACCTGACACCGATCGCGGCGAGCGGGCATAGCGCGTCCTCGAACGAGTGATTCTCGCATTCGCGCGCAGGTTTCACGCTGTCCACGCGTCTACATGTGTACGCGGCGGCCGTTTCAGCCTGGCGGCAGCGAAACGCCGCCGCAGCCTCTCTTCGTCACAGGGGCGACAGGGATCGAACCTGCGACCTCCGGTTTTGGAGACCGGCGCTCTGCCAGCTGAGCTACGCCCCTTCGGTGCGAAGGGGAATGGTACCGCTGAGCCCGAGTGGCACCATCACGCTGTGCAACGGCCGCTTCTCGCGCTCCTGTTCGGAGCGCTCGCACTCGGGCTCGGGCTGATCGCCGTCTACTCCGCGGTCGAGGGGGGAGGGGCATGGGTGATCGCGCTCGCTTCGGGAGCGCTCGCCTTGTGGATGGCCGATCTCGCGCGGCGAACGCTCGGACGTCGGCGCGCTTGAGGAGTCGGGCCGCGCGCGGCGTATTCTCTTTCCGTGGACGCTGCGGATCAGACTCATGCGCTCTGGCTGGAGTACCGGCAAAGCAACGATCAGGCGCTTCGCGACCGGCTCATCCTCACGTACGCGCCGCTCGTGAAGTTCGTCGCCGGCCGCGTCGGGGCGAGCTTGCCGGCACACGTCGACGAGCAGGATCTCGTCTCATACGGGTTGCTCGGACTCATCGGCGCGATCGAGCGCTTCGATCCCAACCGCGAGATCAAGTTCGAGACGTTCGCGATGGCGCGCATCCGTGGCGCGATCATCGACGAGCTACGCTCGCTCGACTGGGTGCCGCGCTCCGTCCGCACCCGCGCGCGCGCGATCGAGCGCGCGATCGCGGCGCTCGAGAAGGAGCTTCACCGCGCGCCGACCGACGAGGAGATCGCGAAGAAGCTCGGTGTGACCGAGGACGAGCTCGACGACAGCCTGCTCGAGATCTCCCGGTCCTCCGTGGGCGCGCTCGACGAGCTCTGGTCGCCGTCGGCCGGCGGCGACTCGATCGCGCTCATCGACACGATCGAGGACGAGGCCGGCCCCGATCCCGAGACCTCGCTCGAGCTGAGCGAGGTGAAGGAGGCGCTCGCCGAGTCGATCTCCGAGCTTCCCGAGCGCGAAAAGCTCGTGGTCACGCTCTACTACTACGAAGAGCTGACGCTGCGCGAGATCGGCGAGGTGCTCGGCGTCACTGAGTCGCGCGTGTCACAGCTTCATACGAAGGCGATTCTGCGTCTCAAGGCGCATCTCTCGGGTGCGGCCCGTGAGCCAGCCGAGACATAGGTGACGAGCCTGGCGCGTCTCCCCGCTGACTAAGCTTCTCGGCCGGAAGTCACAAGCGCCGAGAAGGAGAGCCAGCACATGTCCGAGCCCGCACGAATCCGCAACGTCGCCGTCGTCGGCCACCGCGGGACGGGGAAGACGTCGCTCGTCGAGGCGCTCCTCTTCCAGACGGGGAAGATCAATCGTCTGGGCACGGTCGAAGCGGGCACGACCGTGTCCGATGCGGACGAGGACGAGCACAAGCGGCAGCTTTCGATCTCGATGTCGCTCGAGCACACGGAGTGGCAGGACCGCAAGGTCAACCTCGTCGACGTGCCCGGTGACCCGGCGTTCCAGGGCGAGCTGCGCTGCGCGGCGCGCGTGGTGGAGGGCACGCTCGTGACGGTCTCCGCGGTCATGGGCGTCGAGGTGGGCACGTCGCGTGCGTGGAGGCTCGCCGACGAGCTCGGGCTGGCGCGCGTCGTCTTCGTGAACATGCTCGATCGCGAGCGGGCGGACTTCTTCCGGACGCTCGAGGGCCTGCGCAACCAGCTCTCGACGAAATGTGTCGCCGTCCACATCCCCATCGGCGCCGAGCACGAGCTGACCGGCATCGTCGACGTGCTGCACATGTGTTCCTACACGAGCCCCGAGGGCGGGAAGGAGGGCGAGCCCGGGCCGATCCCCGAAGATATGGCCGGCCTCGCGGCCGAGTACCGCGAGAAGCTCCTCGACGCGGTCGTCGAGACCGACGAGGGACTGATGGAGCGCTATCTCGACGGCCAGGAGTTGGACGCACACGAGGTTGCGTCGGCGCTCAAGTCAGCCGTGACCAGCGGCGATGTCTTTCCGGTGGCGTGTGGCGTGGCGACGAAGAACCTCGGCACGCACGCGCTGCTCGATCTCCTGGTGGAGGGTGTCCCGTCCCCTGCGAAGGCAGGCTCGCCGATCGACGTCGGCGGCGCTGCGATCGCGGCGTTCATCTTCAAGACGGTCGCCGACCCGTTCGCCGGGCGCATCAACATCTTCCGCGTCTTGAAGGGGACAGTCACAGCGGACACGACTCTCGTCAACCTGCGCTCGAAGGGCAAGGAGCGCATGGGAACATTGCTCGACGTCCAGGGGAAGGAGCACCACGCTGCGCTCGACTTCGGGGAGGGCGACCTCGGCTCGGTCGCGAAGCTCAAGGAGGCGCAGACGGGGGATCTTCTCGTCGACAAGGAGGTCGCGATCGAGGTACCGGCATTCGGCTTCCCCGAGCCCGTGATGAGCTTTGCGATCACGCCCAAGTCGAAGGGCGACGAGGAAAAGGTCGCCACCGCGATCCGTCGCCTCGCCGAGGAAGACCAGACCCTTCGGCTGCGCCGCGACCAGCAGACGGGCGAGGAGATCCTCTCCGGGATGAGCCAGATGCACGTCGAGGTCGCGCTCGAGCGCGCGAAGCGGCGCTTCGGCGTGGAAGTCGAGCTGCACCCGCCTCGGGTGCCGTACCGCGAGACGATTCGCCGCGAAGCGCGCGCGCACGGCCGGTACAAGAAGCAGACGGGGGGTCGCGGCCAGTTCGGCGACTGTCACATCGTCGTGGCACCGACCGAGGGCGAGTACGAGTTCGTGGACAGGATCGTCGGCGGCGTCATACCTCAGAGCTTCCGGCCTGCCGTGGACAAGGGAATCCAGGAGGCGATGCACCACGGCGAGCTCGCGGGCGCGCCGGTCCAGGGCGTTCGCGTCGAGCTGGTCGACGGCTCGTACCACACCGTCGACTCCTCCGAGATGGCCTTCAAGATCGCCGGCTCGATGGCGTGGAAGGAGGCGTACATGAGCGCCGAGCCCGTCCTGCTCGAGCCGATCATGGAGCTCGAGGTGAGCGTCCCGGACGATGTCGTGGGTGCCGTCAACGGGGATCTCAACTCCCGCCGCGGGCGCCTACAGGGGATGGAGCCGATCGGTGGGATGACGAGCATCAAGGCCGAGGTGCCGATGGCCGAGCTCCTCACGTACGCGCAGTCGCTCACGTCGATGACGGGCGGCCGCGGCGACTACTCCATGCACTTCCTGCGCTACGAGGAAGTGCCCTCGCACGTGGCGCAGAAGATCATCGAGGAGACGAGACGCGAGCGCGAGGCCGCGAAGGCGTAGTCCGTTTCGGCCATGGCCGGTGTCAGACTCCGCGTCAGACACTTCATCGTGTGTGCAGGGAGTTTGCGTGGGAGGTAGCTGGCGGACGCGTCCGTGTTGGCCATGTCAGCGGTCAGACCCCGCGTCTGACACCTGAGCCTGTGGATATGTGGAAAACCGCCGAACCGCTGCTAGGGTCCGAGCGATGCGCGTGACCAAAGCAAGTGTCCGCCGCGTGTGTGCGGTGTGCGAGCGATCGTTGCTGCAGGGGGAGTACGCCTTTCGCTTCTCTTCCGACGGCGTCGAGTTCGTGGACGTGTGCCCGCTGTGCCAGGACGCTGCGCTCGACTACGGCTGGGTGCGCGAGGGGGGGCCGATCTCGCCTGCGCTCTCGCCGCGCGCGAGAAGGAAGCGCACGCGCTGGTCACAGCTTCTGGGCGTCCCCAACGGCGACGCGGTGCCCGTCGTCTCGGAGCCCGTCCTCCGTCGCCTCACCGACTCAGAGGCTGCGCTCGTCGAGGCAGCCGACCTCTTCAACGCGAGCCTGTTCCGCCGCACGATCGAGGGCGTGGCGAAAGCGCTCGGTAGGCCGCTCGTCTCGATCGTCCCGCTCTCCGGCGTGAACTCCGAGCTCGTGCTGACCTTCGCGTGGGAGATCACCTGGTACCAGTACCGCGTGCTCCCGGAGGCGGGGCAGCCGATTCGCCTCGCCGACCGTGGAGCCGACATCTCCGAGATCGAGACGGCATTCACCGAGTGGAACAGCTCGCTCGGAGAGGACGGACGGGTCGTTCCGAACGTCGCTCGCTAGACCGCCGCTAGGCTGCGGCGAGTGGCCACGACGAAGACACGCATGTTCCAGAACTACGTCGGCGGCGAGTGGGTGGACGCCGCATCGGGCGAGACCTTCGACTCGACGAGCCCCGCCGATGGGGAGCTGATCGGCACCTTCCCGCGCTCGAGCGCGGAGGACGTCGACCGCGCGGTCGCGGCGGCCAAGGCCGCCTTCGAGGAGTGGCGCCTCGTCCCTGCGCCCAAACGCGGAGAGATCCTCTTCCGCTTCGCGCAGCTCGTGACCGACGCGAAAGCCGAGCTCACCGACCTCATGACGCACGAGATGGGGAAGGTACGCGCCGAAGCGGGCGGCGACGTGCAGGAAGCGATCGACATGAGCTTCTACATGGGCGGCGAGGGCCGGCGGCTCTTCGGGCAGACGACGCCCTCGGAGCTGCGCGACAAGTTCCAGATGTCCGTGCGGATGCCGATTGGCGTCATCGGCGTGATCACGCCGTGGAACTTCCCGATCGCCATCCCGTCCTGGAAGATCGCACCCGCGCTCGTGGCCGGCAACACGGTTGTCTTCAAGCCCGCGACCGACACACCCGCGCTCGGCCAGCGCTTCACCGAACTGCTCACGGAGGCGGGCGTTCCCGCCGGCGTCGTGAACATCGTCCACGGTGGCGGCGGCGCAGTGGGTGAGCGACTCGTGCGCCACCCGGACGTGCGCGTCATCTCCCTCACGGGCTCGCGCGAGACCGGCGTGAAGGTGCTCGAGGCCGCAGCCGAGGGGCTCAAGCACGTGCACCTAGAGCTCGGCGGCAAGAACGCGATCATCGTCATGGACGACGCCGACCTCGACCTCGCGGTCGACGGCATCGTCTGGTCGGCGTTCGGCACCTCGGGGCAGCGCTGCACGGCGACGAGCCGCGTCGTCGTCCACGAGAGCCTCTACGACACCCTCGCCGCACGGCTAGTCGAGCGCGCGGAGGCACTCCGACTCGGGCCCGGCTGGGAGGACGACTCCGACGTCGGGCCTGTCATCAACGCCGCCGCCCTCGAGAAAATCCACGGATATACCCAGATAGGCAGGGATGACGGCGCGACGCTCCTCACCGGTGGCGAGATCGCCGACGAGGGCGATCTCGCGAAGGGCTTCTACTACCGCCCGACGATCTTCGGCGACGTCGAGGCCGACATGCGCATCGCGCAAGAGGAGATCTTCGGCCCGACGCTCTCGCTCATCCGCTTCGGAGATGAGGAGGAGGCTTTCCGCATCTCGAACGGCATCCGCTTCGGGCTCTCGTCGTCGATCTTCACGCGCGACGTCGACCGTGCCTTTCGTGCGATGCGCGATCTCGAGGCGGGCATCACGTACGTCAACGCCGGGACGATCGGGGCCGAGGTCCATCTCCCGTTCGGCGGCACCAAGGAGACCGGCAACGGCCACCGCGAGGCCGGCCAGGCGGCACTGGACGTCTTCACGGAGTGGAAATCCGTCTACGTGGACTATTCCGGAACGCTCCAACGCGCACAGATCGACAACACCGAGTGAGCAAGGTCAAGCTCGTCTGGTTCGTGCCCGAGGAGGCACTCGACGCGACGCGGGAGGCCGTGTTCGAGGCCGGTGCGGGGCGAATCGGCGAGTACACCAACTGCTCATGGTACGCGGCGGGCACGGGGACGTTCTACGGAGGCGACGGCACGAGCCCCGCGCTCGGAGAGAGTGGAAGGGAGGAGCGCATCGCCGAGCTGCGCGTGGAGACGGTCGTTCCGGAAGGCCGCATCCGCGATGCGATCGTCGCGCTGCGCCTCGCGCATCCGTACGAGGAACCGGCCTACGACGTGTATCCGCTCGTCGACCAGTGAAGGCGAAGCTCTTCACGGACGGGGGCTCGCGCGGTAACCCGGGCCCGGCGGCGTACGCGTTCGTCCTCGAGGCCGAGGACGGAACTGTCCTCGATGCCCGGGGCGAGACGATCGGCGTCGCCACGAACAACGTCGCCGAGTACTCGGCGCTCGTCGCCGGGCTCGAGCGCGCGGTCGAGGCCGGCATCGCCGAGCTCGAGGTGATCTCCGACTCGGAGCTCCTCGTGAAGCAGATGCGCGGCGAGTACCGCGTCAAGAACCGCGCGCTGCAGGATCTCTTCATGGACGCGTCGCGTGCGGCGCGCCAGCTCGACCGAGTCACCTACACCGCGGTGCGCCGCGAGCACAACGAGCTCGCCGACAGCCTCGTCAACGAGGCGCTGGACCGCGCCGCGTCTTCAAGCTGATTGACGCGTCAGTCGTAGCGCCCGACGACGAGTGCGACGATTGCGCCTTCCTTAGCGGTAGAGCCGCCCGACGGAGTCTGACGAAGGACGACCCCGTCCTCTCCCGAGTCGTGGGTTGACTCTTCAGTCACACGAACCTCGAACCCTGCGCTCTCGAGCTCGAGCCGAGCAGACGCCTCATCGAGGCCGGTCACGTCTGGGATAGTGACCCTCGCCGGCCCGGTCGAGACGGTCAGCGTCAGCGCGCTTCCCTTCCGCAGCTCCACACCCGCGCGCGGCGACTGTTGCACGACGGTCCCTGCGGCCTCCTCGGCGCGTGCGCGGACGACCTTCACGACGAAGCCAAGCGCGCGAAGCCGTGCCCG
>JBGSXQ010000165.1:0-5351 GCA_041751315.1 Gaiellaceae bacterium
CGACGCCGTGCGAGCGCAGGGGCTCGCGCTCGACCTGCTCGGCGCGACGGCCGCGGCCGCAGTCCTCGTCACGGTGCTCCTCGCAGCGCGATCTCAGTCGAGCAGAGGCTCGTAGAGCGGCCTCTCGAACGGCCACGTCTCTGCGAGCCACGCAGCTACGGCATCTCGCAGCGGCCGGTCGAGCTCGGCGCGCGACGCCCGTACCCACGACTGCACGTGCGCGTCGTGCATCTCGTCCTCGGACGGATAGATGTAGACACAACCGACGACGTCGTCACGCTCGTCGAGAACCGAGTACGTGAAACCCGTGCGGTCGGCGAAGTCGCGCGCGTGGCGCTCGAGGTCGGCAAGGTTCTCCTCGAGAGTCATCTCGTGGGGCCAGCTGACGTCGGGCCCGTAGCCGGGCGAGGCGAGGATGTGCTGGATGCTCGACGACCACGCCGCGTAGTCGCGCTCCGAGTGCTCGGGCCCGAGCGGCTCGAGGTGAAAGCCGTCGGCGGCGAGCCCACGCGGCGGCTCGAACCCGACGGAGATGAACAACGGCGCTAGGAGGTCGCGGGATCCGGCGGCGGGGGCTTCATCGCGGCGCCGGGGATGGGCCGAGGCTGCGGCTTGAGCCTCGGCTTGGCCTCGGCCTCGGGCTCCTCGATCACGGCCGCCGGCTCTTCCTCGGGGAACACGGACTCCTCGGACTCGCCGGCGAGCAGGCGCTCGTACTGGTCCTTGTCGATCGTCTCGCGCTCGATGAGGATCGCCGAGAGGCGGTGCAGCTCGTCCATGTGCGCGCGCAGCACGGTCGTCGCCGAGGCGTGCGCCTCCTCGATGACCCGGCGGATCTCGTCGTCGATCTCCTTCGCGATCTCGTCCGAGTAGTCGGGCTCGGAGTGCATGTCCCGGCCGAGGAAGGGCATGTCGTGCGCGCGGCCGAGGACGCGCGGGCCGAGCTTCTCGGACATGCCGAAGCGCATGATCATCTGCTTCGAGGTCGCGGTCACGCGCTCGAGGTCGTTCGCCGCTCCCGTCGTCACCTCGTGGAAGACGAGCTCCTCGGCGGCGCGCCCGCCGAGCGTCATCGCGAGCTCGTCCATGAGTGCCGACTTGGTCGTCAGGTACTTGTCTTCGGTCGGCAGCGAGATCGTGAGGCCGAGGGCCTGACCGCGCGAGACGATCGTGATCTTGTGCACCGGGTTCGTGTTCTCGAGGTAGTGGCCGACGAGCGCGTGACCCATCTCGTGGTAGGCCGTGATCTTGCGCTCCTTCTCCGACAGGAGGCGGGCTTTCTTCTCTGGCCCGGCGATCACGCGCATGATCCCCTCCTCGAGCTCCTCCTGCTCGATCATCTTCTTGCCGTTTCGCGCGGCGAGGAGGGCGGCCTCGTTGATGAGGTTCGAGAGATCCGCGCCGGTGAAACCGGGGGTTCCCGCAGCGAGCGTGTTGAGGTCGATGTCGCGCGAGAGCGGCTTGCCCTTCGAGTGCACCTCGAGGATCTTCATGCGGCCGTTGCGATCGGGGCGGTCGACCACGATCTGGCGGTCGAAGCGGCCGGGACGAAGCAGGGCCGGGTCGAGGATGTCCGGCCGGTTGGTGGCTGCGATGAGGATGATGTTGTCCTTCATCTCGAAGCCGTCCATCTCGACGAGGAGCTGGTTCAGGGTCTGCTCACGCTCGTCGTGGCCACCGCCGAGACCAGCGCCGCGATGGCGGCCCACGGCGTCGATCTCGTCCATGAAGATGATGCAGGGCGACGCCTGCTTGGCCTGCTCGAAGAGGTCGCGCACGCGGGAGGCGCCGACGCCGACGAACATCTCGACGAAGTCGGAGCCGGAGATCGAGAAGAACGGGACGCCGGCCTCACCCGCGACCGCGCGTGCGAGGAGGGTCTTTCCGGTTCCCGGAGGCCCGTACAGCAGCACGCCCTTGGGGATGCGCGCGCCGAGTGCCTGGAACTTCTTCGGGTTCTCGAGGAACTCCTTGATCTCGTGCAGCTCCTCGACTGCCTCGTCTGCCCCGGCGACGTCCTTGAACGTCACCTTTGGCGAGTCGGGCGACATGCGCTTCGCGCGGCTCTTCCCGAAGCTCATCACCTTCGAGCCGCCGCCCTGCATCTGGTTCATGAGGAAGATCCAGAACGCGATCAGGATCACGAAAGGAAGGAAGTTGATCAGCAGCGACCACCACGGCGACGACCCCGTGCCCTTCGAGTCGAACTTGATGTTCTCGCGGGACAGGAGGTTCTCGAACTGCGTCGCCGACTGCGGCGTCGGATAGTTGACCTTCACCGTCTCGCCATCGACGAGCGTCGCCTGGATCTGCTGTTTCGACGGCACGAAGAGAACGTCGTTGACGGCTCCGCTCGTGACCTCCGCCTTCAGCTGCGAGTACGTCATCCTCCGCTCCTCGGAGCGTCCAGGCAGCAGCGTCTGGCTCGCCAGATAGACGAGCACGACGATGATCACGAGTGGGAAGAGTGCGCTGCGGAAGAAGCGGTTCACGGCAGTCGTCGGAGGGTAGCACCGTCCATCTTCGGCACCCAGGCAGGGCTTCCCCTTCCCCCGTTATGGGCCGATTGCGCGACTACGTGGTGTTTGGCACGAGATCAGCGTGGAGCACGGCCACGTACGGGAGGTTCCTGTAGCGCTCGGCGAAGTCGAGGCCGAACCCGATCACGAAGCGGTTGGGGATCTCGAAGCCCACGTACCGCACGGGCACCTCGATCTCGCGGCGCTCGGGCTTCGTGAGGAGCGTGACCACTTCGAGCGACGCCGGCTTGCGGGCGTGCAGGTTGCGCATCAGGTACGAGAGCGTGAGCCCGGAGTCGATGATGTCCTCGACGACGAGGACGTCGCGTCCCGAGACGTTGATGTCCAGGTCCTTGAGGATGCGCACGACGCCGGAGGAGTCCGTCGCCGCGCCGTAGCTCGAGATCGCCATGAAGTCGATCTCGCACGGAACGGTGAGCTCGCGCATGAGATCCGCCATGAAGAAGACGGCACCCTTGAGCACGCCGACGAGAAGGAGATCGCGTCCGGCGTAGTCCGCCGAGATCTCCGCGCCCAGCTCGCCGATGCGCGCCTGGATCGCGTCCTCCTCGATGAGGATCTCGCCGACCGCGCTGTCCAGCTCCGCCTGCGTCATTCGCGGGGATCTTTCCACGATTGCACCGCATCTTCCCAGCCGGGCGCATCGGCAACCCCGGGAACCGACACGACCTCGTCCCCCGAGACGACGAGCGGCCATGTGTCGCGCGCGTCGCGCGGAACCTTGGCGTCGACGAACAGGTCCTGGACTTTCTTGCGCCGACCGGCGAGACGATCGCCCGGCCGCCGCGTTCGGACGACCAGCCCCGGGCACGAGCTCTCGATCTGCCAGGGCCCGAACCTGACACGCCCCTCGAGCCGTAGCTCGTCGTACTCGCGCACCGCACGCACGCCGCCGCCGAGGTCGACAGCCTTCGTGCCCGCGGTCGACGCGAGAAGGTCGGCGAGCGTCCGTTCGAGCGACCGTGGGAGCTGCGAGGCGGTATCGGCAAGCGCGAGGAGGTTCGTGTCCGCGCCTGGATGGATCCGGCGCAGGAGCGGCAGGACCTCGTCGCGGATCAGCCCACGCTTGGTGGCCGCGTTCGAGGAATCCGAGCGGAATGCGAGGCCGTGCTCCTCGCAGTAGCCGACTGTCTCGTCGCGCCAGACCGCGAGCAGCGGCCGGACGACGCCGTCCTCGCGCTTCGGCTTGATCCCCTTGGCATTCCCGGAGGAGACGAGCCGATAGAGGATCGTCTCGACCTGGTCGGAGGCCGTGTGGCCGGTCGCACGCAGGCCGAAGCGGGCAGTCGTGTCGTAGCGGACGGCACGAAGCTCGGCCTCGCTCGCCTCCCGTGAGCCGGCGTCGCACGCGACGACCTCGGCGCCGAGGACCTCGCGGCAGAAGCGCGCGTCCTCTTCCGACTCGGTGCCGCGCAGCCCGTGGCTCACATGGACGGCCGAGACGCGGTAGCCCAACGCACGCAGCGCGTGCCACAGGCACGTCGAGTCGGCGCCCCCCGAGACGAGGCAGGTCACCTCTCGGCCGGGCGGAATGAGGTCGTCGGCGCGGATCGTGGCTTCGACACGCTCGACCAGGGCAGCGCTCATCGCGCCATTGTGCCCAGCGGATCAGCGAACAGCAGATGCGTCCACGACCTGCGACGCTGGGGGCAGCTCGATCGTCACCGGCTCGTTGTAGTCCCAGATCTCGAACGCGAGCGAGACGTCGCTCGCCTGCGAGGTGCTGGGATCCTTGGCCGAGATGGCCATCATGAGCCTGCGGACGAGGCCGTCACCGTCGATCCACACGTCGAGCGGCATCTCGCCGAGCCCGGTCTCGCCGACGATCTGGTCGACGAGGGACTCGGTCGTCTCCTGCTCGTCCGCAGGTGCGGGGGCTGCCAGCTCGGAGGGATCGATCAGTGCCCGGTAGTGCGTGATCTGAACACCACGAAGCGTCTCGGCTCCGACCGTCTCGACGTCGCTCGTCACGGCGCGCAGTGCCTCGAGCGCGTCGCGGGGGTCCGTCTTCGCAAAGCTCTCGAACTGGTCGAAGTCGAGGCTCGACCCGACGTCCTTCTCGTCCGCGCGGATCCAGGACTTCCCAGCCGGAAGCTTCCCGTCGAAGGCGGGGAAGCGGACGTACCCGATCTGCCCGTCCTGGATCACCTCGATCTTCCAGCCGGCCGGATCGTCGAAGTCGGGGGCGCCCTTCGCGCCTGCACCGCCGAGTCCGGCGACGAAGCCACCGAGGAGCTGCGCGAACGAGGACATGTCCACAGCGAACGAGGCACGCTCGGATGCCTGGTCGAATGCGCCCTCGCCCGTGAGCGCGAACGGCTCGTCCGCTCCCGGGAAGCTCATCGACATGTCGAACGAGAACCGCCCGCTCGTCGCCCCGGCGCTCGTCGACGCGGACTGCGCGAGCTGCTCGAAACCGATCGGCTCACCGCTGACGGACGAGGTCGCGCCGCTTCCACCGCCGCAGCCCACCACGAACAGCGAGACCGCGCAGACGAGCAGCGCGCCGAGGTGACGGACGATCATCAGTGTGCTCGTCGGGCGCGAGGGCATCGCTCTCATCCTTCGATCGAGGGATCCCGGAAGGTCGGCGTGCGGCCCCATTCCTCGAGCAGTGTGGCAGCACGCTCGACCCCGGCGCTCGACAGCCGGTACGCAGACGCGTGCTCGACCGGAGCCATCCGTGGGGCCGGCACGAGCCCCTCGGCGGCGTCGATGGCGTAGCGGAGCATCAACGCGTGTCCGACGAGCAGCACACGCTCCTCCGGGCGCGACAGAACGAGGCGAAGCCCGCGCGCGAACCGTGCCGCC
>JBGSXQ010000166.1:0-3467 GCA_041751315.1 Gaiellaceae bacterium
ATCGGGATCGAGGCGTGAACGCCCGGCGCGAGCGGGTTTCGGTCGTCGCACGTGAGGCAGTGGGGCCGTACTCGCTGCTTCGACTCGAGCGCTGCGGGCTCGAGCCCGGGGCCCCCGGACAGTTCTTCATGCTCGAGGCCCCGGGCCGCGTCCTGCCGCGGCCGATGAGCCTGTGCACGGCGCCACCCGGCGAGCTGGGCTTTCTCATCGATCCGATCGGACCGGGTACGCGAGCCCTGTGCGCGCTCTCTGCGGGCGACGCGATCCACGTGCTCGGGCCGCTCGGAAACGGCTTCGATCTCTCCGTCGGCCGCCCGCTGCTCGTCGCAGGAGGAATCGGGATCGCGCCCATGCCGTACCTCGCGTCGAGGCTCGGAGACCCGCCCGCGATCCTCGGGTTTCGAACGAAGCACCATGCGGAAGCCGCCCGTCTGCTTCCGGGCGCCGAGGTCGTCGTCGAGCCCCGGCTCGTCACCGAGCTTCTGCCAAGCGACCCGCATGACGTGCTCGCGTGTGGCCCCGGGCCGATGCTCGACGCGGTTCGCACACGTGTCCCCGGTGCCCAGCTCGCCTGGGAGGCTCCGATGGCATGCGGCTACGGGGCGTGCTTCGGGTGCGTGGTCGAGCGCGAAGGACACTACGTACGTCTTTGCATCGAGGGTCCCGTCCTGCAGGACGCCGCGTGATCCCGATCCTCAACGCCTCGGGCTGCCTCGACGCGCTCGCCGCTCCTGACGTCGCTCAGCGCCTCGATGCTTTCGTGACGAAGACGGTGACGCCCCTTCCGCGCGAAGGCAACCCGCCACCGCGCATCGCAGAGGTCGACGGCGGGATGCTCAACTCGATCGGGCTTCAGAACCCCGGCATCGACGCATTCGTCGCGCTCAACCTGCCGCGCCTGGCCGGTCTGGGCATCCCGATCTGGGTCTCGGTGGGTGGCTTCTCGGCCCGCGACTACAGCGCCGTGTGCGAGCGGCTCGACGACGACGCCGCTGTGAGCACGATCGAGCTCAATCTGTCGTGCCCGAACGTCGAGGAAGCGGCTGAGACCGCAGCGGAGCTGGTCGGGGCAGCTCGGGCTGCAACGACCAAGCCGCTCTACGCGAAGCTCTCGCCGGCGACGTGGAACATCGCCGAGTCTGCCCGCGCGGTGGTCGCGGCCGGCGCCGATGGCCTCTCCTTGATCAACACGATTCGGGGGCTCGCGCTCGCGAACGATCGGCGGCCGGCGCTTGCGCGGGGCGTCGGGGGCTACTCCGGGCCGGCTCTGCGTCCCGTCGCGCTCGCGTGTGTGTGGGCGTGCGCCGAAGCGGTCGAGGTACCGATCGTCGGCATGGGAGGCATCGCCTCCGGCGCCTCCGCGCTCGACTTCGTCGCCGTGGGCGCAAGTGCAGTCGGGCTCGGGACCGTGCTCTTCTCCGATCCGTCGGCCCCCAGCCGTGTGCGCTCGGAGCTCGAGGGCGGGAGCACCGCATCGACGCATTTCCCGCTCGAAAGCTCGGCCGAATCGATCGGCCGGCGACGCAGTTTGCATATGAGCAAACAGTAAAATACCTGCAAATCACCAAGAACGCTTCTGCTTGACCGCGAGGGCCGGCTTGGTAGACTCGTCCGGCTCATGGTCACGACGAAGACGCACGCTCAGGCGCCTGCGCGCTCCCTCGACCAGAGGATGGAGGCGCTCCAGCGAGCGAACGACGTCCGGGTCAGGCGTGCACAGCTCAAGCGCGACCTGAAAGCCGGGAACGAGAGCATCGACTCGATCCTCCTCGATCCTCCCGAGTGGGTGGAGACGGCGAAGGTCTTCGACATGCTCATGGCGGTGCCGAAGTTCGGGCGCGTAAAGGCGTCACGGCTCTTGAACCTGTGCCGGATCAGTCAGTCGAAGACGGTCGGTGGCCTCTCCGAGCGCCAGCGCACCGAGCTCGTCGAGCTCTTCAACCACCGAGGCTGATCCACGCGGTGCCGACGAGGCCCGTCTTCGTCGTCACCGGCCCTTCGGGTGCGGGCAAGGGAACGCTCATCAAGGGCCTGCTCGAGAGGGTCGATGGCCTCGAGGTCGCCGTATCGGCGACGACCAGACCGCAACGCCCGGGAGAGGTGGACGGCCACGACTACTGGTTCCTCTCGGATCACGAGTTCACGCGGCGCGTCGAGGACGACGCTTTTTTGGAGTGGGTCTCGTATGTCTCGGGGCGCCGCTACGGCACGTTGAGCTCTGAGATCGAGCGTATCGCGCACGACGGCGCGGTCTGCGTCCTCGAGCTCGAGCTGGAAGGCGCTCTCGCCGTGCAGAGCGACGTTCCGGGCAGCATCACGATCTTCATCGCCGCCGACGTCGACGAGCTCGAGCGCCGTCTCCGCGAGCGTGCGACCGAGTCGACGGGCGAGATCGGCGAGCGAATCGCCCTCGCGCGCACGCAGCTCGAGCGCGCGCACGAGTTTCGGTACATGGTGCGAAACGACGACATCGAGCGGGCTGCCACTGCGTTGGCCGCGCTTGTCGAAGCAGAACTGGCTCGCGCAGGTACCATGGCTCCTCCATGATCCATCCACGACTCGACGATCTGCTGTCCCAAGTCGACGGCTCGCGCTACGCCCTCGTAGTCATCGCAGCCAAGCGGGCTCGGCAGATCAACAACTATCACCATCAGCTCGGCGAGGGCATCGGCTTCGAGGAAGCACCACCGCCACTCATCGAGTCCCGCTCGAAGAACTACCTCACGATGGCGATGGAAGAGATCGCGAGCGGGAAGATCAAGCACCTCAGCCCGTCCGGCTGAGCCCACTCGGCTGAGCTACGGCACATGGCGCGGATCCTTCTGGGTGTCACCGGGGGGATAGCGGCCTACAAGGCGTGCACGCTCGTGCGCCTGCTCGTGCGCGCCGGGCACGAGGTCGAGCCGATGCTCACGGCCGGGGCCGAGCGCTTCGTCGCAGCCGAGACGTTTCGTGCACTCGCGCAGCGGGTGTCTCCGGAGGATCCGTACCCGCACCTGGCGCGGTGGGACGCCGTCGTCGTCGCACCATTGACTGCGAATACGCTCGCGCGACTTGCGCACGGCCTCGCCGACGACGTGCTGAGCGAGGCGGTGCTCGCGCACGACGGCCCGGTGCTCGTGGCACCGGCGATGAACACGCGCATGTGGCTCCATCCAGCGACGCAGGCGAACGTCGCCACGCTTCGTGAGAGAGGCGTCGAGCTGGTGGGGCCGGCTGACGGGGAGCTCGCCGAGGGCGAGGAGGGCATCGGACGCATGGTCGAGCCGGAAGAGATCTTCGCCCGGATCGAGGCGTTGCTCGCTTCACCGAGCGGTCCACTGCGGGGGAAGCAAGTCCTCGTCTCCGCAGGAGGAACGCGCGAGCCACTCGACTCCGTGCGCTACCTCGGAAACCGCTCGTCAGGGCGCATGGGCGTCGCTCTTGCCGAGGAGGCGCGTGCACGTGGCGCCCGGGTGACGCTCCTG
>JBGSXQ010000167.1:0-4537 GCA_041751315.1 Gaiellaceae bacterium
CCCTACGGCGGCGCGATCGCGTGCGGGCACCCACTCGCGGCAACCGGGGTTCGGCTCATGGCGCAGCTCTCGCGCGGCTTTCGTGACCGGCCGGGCTCGCGCTACGGCCTCACGGCGCTCTGTATCGGACTCGGGATGGGCGCCGCGATCCTCTGGGAGAACCTGCAAGACAGTGGCTAGCCCTACCGAGTTCAAGCTCCAGAAGATCGCGACGCGCGTCGGGCCGATCGCGCTCGTGACTATGGACAACGGCGAGGACTGGCAGAGGCCGAACACGTTCGGCGAGGCCGCGCTCCGCTCGCTCGAAGGCGTACTCGACCAGCTCCGATCGCGCGACTGGCGCGGGCTGCTCCTCACCGGCAAGCCCTTCGTCTTCGCCGTCGGGGCGGACATCGGCGAGTTCGGCGAGATCACCCCCGACCGCGCGAGGCTCGGCGGACAGGCAGGACACGAGTTGTTCGGCCGGCTCCGCGATCTCCCCTTCGTCACCGTGGCTGCGGTCAACGGCGCGGCGCTCGGTGGCGGTGTCGAGATCGCACTGCACTGCGACTACAGGACGATCGCCTCCTCCATGCGTCACTTCGCCTGCCCCGAGGTCTTCCTCGGGCTCATCCCCGGCTGGGGTGGGACGCAGCTCGTGCCGCAGCTCGTCGGCGCCGAGCAGGCAGTGAAGTTCGTCGTCGAGAACCCGCTTCGCCAGAACCGGATGCTGGGCGCGCAGCAGGCGTTCGAAGGCGGATACGCGGACGCGATATTCGAGCCCGTCGAGTTTCTCGACGACTCGCTCGCGTTTCTCCTGGACAAGGTCGAGGAAGGGCCAGGCAAGCGACGGCCCGCCGCCGATCTCTCGGACGTAGCAGAGGTCTGCCGCAAGGCTCGCTCGCGGCTCGACGGTCAGGTGCACGGCGCGACTCCCGCGCCGTATCGCGCGCTCGATCTCATCGAGGGATCGGCGAAGTGGTCGCTCGAGGAGGGGTACCGCGCAGAAGAGGACGCACTCGCCGAGCTGCTCCCCGGCGCCGAGGCCCAGGCATCCGTTTACTCGTTCAACCTGGTGGAGCGGCGCGCCAAGCGTGGCCTGGGAATGCCCGACGCCGAGCCACGCCGCGTGCAGAAGGTGGGCATCGTCGGCGCAGGGCTGATGGCGCGTCAGCTCGCGCTCCTCTTCCTGCGCCGGCTCGAAGTGCCGATCGTGGTGCGCGATCTCACCCAAGAGCAGGTGGACGAGGGACTCGCGTGGATCCACGACGAGCTCGCCGATCTCGTGAAGCGCGGTCGGCTCGGCGAGGGCAAGGCACGCTTCCTCGGCTCCATCGTCACCGGCGACACGGGCTGGGACGTCTTCCGCGGCTGCGACCTCGTCCTCGAGGCGGTCTACGAGGAGATGCCCGTGAAGAAGGCCGTCTTCGCCGAGCTCGAGAGCGTGGTCTCACCCGAGTGCATCCTCGCAACGAACACGTCGTCCCTTTCCGTGACCCAGATGGGAGCCGACCTCGAACACCCCGAGCGCGTAGTCGGCATGCACTTCTTCAACCCGGTCGCCGTGCTCCCGCTGGTCGAGCTCGCCCGCACGCCGAAGACCGACGACGCATCGCTCGTGACCGTCTGGGCCGTGACCAAGAAACTCCGCAAGACTGCGGTGCTCGTCCAGGACTCGACCGCTTTCGTCGTCAACCGCCTCCTCGGTCGCCAGGGCTCCGTGATCACGCAGGCGCTCGATCACGGCAACACCGTCGAGGAAACGGACGAGGCCGTGCTTCGGATGGGTCTGCCGATGGCGCCCTCCGTTCTCCTCCAGCTCGTCGGCCCGAAGGTCGCGAACCACGTCCGCCACCAGCTGCACGGCGCCTGGCCCGAGCGCTTCCCCCTCTCGAAGACGCTCGAGAGCCTCGCCGAAGGCGGCGATGTCGTCGTGGTCGAGAACACGCCACGAACGATCGAGGAGCTCCACACGGCAGTGCTCGAGGCACTCGCAGACGAGTCACGACACATCCTCGAGGAGGGTGTGGTCGCCGAGGCGGCGGACATCGACACGTGCCTTCTCCTCGGCGCGGGCTTTCCGTTCTGGCTCGGCGGAATCACGAAGCACCTCGATCAGACGGGCGTCTCGGAGCGTGTCGTCGGTCGCCCACTCGCCGCGATCCGCTCGCCTGCGTAACTCTCTCGCCGGAGACTGAGGTATGCTTCGGCGGTACCGCGCGCCGGTGAATCGGGCGAGCGCATCTCGAAGGAAGGAGCGGCACGGATCGACGTGCTGCCTGAATGCACGAGGCTACGACCATCCCCCCGACGTTGACGTCGGACACATCCGAGAACCTGATCGCTGCGGCACGTCGAGCCGAGTCCTGGTTCGGTGAGCCGTTCCTGCATCCGGACGAGGATGCCGCTCAGGCGCTCGGCCTCGGCACCGCCAGACGGGCGGCGCTCGAGGACGCGCTTACCGAGATGGACGCGGGCGAGGCGAAGCCCACTGCCCGCTGGAAGGTGCGCTATGGGCTCATGCTCGGCCTCGAGCGCGTGCTCACGGAGGATCCGGCGCGCACGGCGGCGGGCACCGAGCTGCGGCGTCATCAGACGGATGCACTGGCCGGAATGCTCGCCGAGCTCATCGCTGCCACACAGCGTCCGGCAGAGGAGAACGGGAACGGTCAAGGCAACGGCACGCCCAACGGAGCAGCCGCCGAGGCGGAGCTCGAGGACGACATCGACGACGACGTCGACGCCGGCTACATCGAGGACGAGCTTCTCGAGGAAGAGCTCGCTCTCACCGATCCCGGCGCCTCGAGGCGATACCGATTCCGCCACCCGACGGCGTCGGGAAAGACGATCGCCGCGGCCGGCTTCGTCGAGGCGTCACGCCATCTCGGCGTCCTGATCCTCACGCACCGGCGCCTCCTCGTCTCCCAGTTCAAGGGCGACCTCACCACCGAGGGCTACGGCGACCGCTTCGCCGACGCGCTCATGACCGGAGGCGTCGCAGCGAGCGATAACCCGATCACGATCCAGACGTATGCCTGGTTCGCGCGGCACGGAACGGAGCTCGACCGCAACGCGTACCACCTCGTCATCTGCGACGAGGCGCACACTGCGCTCGGCGAGAAGACCAGCGGCGCGATTCGCGCGTTCCCGGAGCCGCTCTTCATCGGCATGACGGCGACGGAGCAGCTCATCGCGAAGCAGGTCTCCGACGTCTTCCCCGCATCGGTCGACGATCTCCCGCTCGGAGACGCAGCACGACGCGGCCTCATCGCTCCACTGCGCTGCTTACGCGTCCCTCCCGCCGCGGCGATCAACTCCGTGCCAATCGTCGGTGGCGACTTCGAGGAGCGCGCGCTCGCCGCCGCTCTCGACCACCAGGCTCTGAATCAGGCCGCCGCCAGCCTGTACCGCGAGCGCTTCGGCACGACGCCGGGAATCGTCTACGCAGCCGGCGTCGAGCACGCATACAACCTTGCGCAGGAGTTTCGGGCTACGGGGCTCAAGGCGGAAGCCGTCTCCGGCCGCACACCTCCGGCCCGGCTCGCCGAGACCCTGGCCGCGTACGAGCGGGGTGAGATCAACGTTCTCATCAACGCGATGCTCCTCGCCGAAGGCTGGAACTCGCCGCGCGCGACCGTCTGCATGCATCTCGCGCCGACCGCGTCGCGCCGCGTGTACCAGCAGCGGATCGGGCGAATCATGCGGATCCACCCGCGCAAGGAGGCGGGCGTCGTCGTCGACTTCGTGCCCAAGGGGGCCACGCACTCGGAGCGCGTCGTCTCGCTCCACGCGCTGCTCGACGCCGACTTCTACCGCGAGGGCGCGCGCGTGACACCCGCTCCGCGCAGACGCCAACAACGACGCGCGCGCCGCAAGCTCTCGCCGGTTCCATGGCTCGTTCCCGTCACGCCCGACGTCGCTCGCCGGCTCGCAGTGATCCAGCGCGAGTGGCAGCGCATCGACCCGAAGTACCTCGACAACGACGAGCAGCGTTTCTGGGCGACCATCGCCGGTCGCCAGATTCGCTTCGACCAGCGCGCCGAGTTCGCCAAGAAGTTCGCCGAGGGACGCGCGACGAAGGGGGCGCTCGAGCAGTTCCTCTCCGCCTGTGCCGCCGAGAACCCGAACCGACGACTGCGCATGACCGCACTGATGGACCGCGTAGCGACCCCGATCGACCGCGCCGACTTCGACGACCTCGTCACCCTGGTGACGCAGGCCCCGCCCTGGGAGAAGGACAGAGCTGCCGGTGTCCGGATTCTGCTGCGCGCGATCGGCGAGGGAAAGCCGCTCGCCCCCGACCAGATCCTGGCTCGCTGGACGTGGCGCCTCGCGCGCGCGACGCGAAAGATCCAGGATCGCCGTGTCTCGACCGAGTTCCCGGAAGCCAAACGCCTCCTCGGCGCGGCCGCGAACTCGCGCGGGTTCCGGCACGAGGAGAACGTGAACCGGCTCGTCCAGGTCGCAGCCGAGATGCCGCTCCCGGTCGGAGCCGCGCTCCTGGCCTCGGCCGACGGGTACACCCCTCGCGCCAACGGCGCCCTCGACCAGGCGCGCG
>JBGSXQ010000168.1:0-6131 GCA_041751315.1 Gaiellaceae bacterium
ACGCCGCAGGGAACCACTGCAACGCGCTCGGGCGGCGCTCCTAACGCGATTGCGCGGTCCGCAAGCTCGCGCGAGACGGCGACGACTTCGTCTGCACCGCGCACGACGCGCTCTAGGAGCGGGCGCAGCCGCGCGGCTCGCTCGTAGCGTAGGATGTCGCTCCCGTGGAGGGTGACGGCTACGGGAGCGCCGATTGCGTTCGCAATCTCGACGGCCGCGAGCCCGTCGGGAAGGGCGAAGTGACCGTGGACGACCGTGGCGGGCCGGTCCGCGAGACGTCGGACCAGCGGCTCAAGGAGCCGGGGCCAAAGGCGGGCCTCCAGTGCCAATCCCCCACCGGGTACGGCGGGCACGCGCGGCCGAAAAACGGGGACTCCGTCCCGGAGCTCGCGCCGCGGGACAGAACGTTCGCTTTTCCAGCTGCCCACCGCGCCGGGCGGGATCCACCGCATCGGCGCCACGACGGTCATATCGACGTGCTCCTTCAGAGCGTCGACCTCGTCGGCAACGAAAACGCCCTTGTCCGGCCGGACGCCGTTCGGGAACAGGTGCGAAAGAACGACCACCGAGTTCCTCATGCTCGCACCTGCTTCTCCTCGAAAGCCCCCGGGTTCGTCGATCCGACCTGCGGAAGCGCGGGAACCTCGCCGGTCGCCAACCAGGCCCTCAGGAGGCGCGTCCGCTGCTCGCCCCACGGCGACGAGCGTCGAAGGTGACAGCGTCGACTCGCGGCCGCGAGCGCCGTCTGCGCTGCCAACGCACGACGGACGACGATCCGCCCTAAAGCGCCTTCGCGCCGCTCTACGAAGCGGATCAGGCCTCGCCAGCGCAGCACTTCGATCTCGGGCGTCGTCTGGCGCACGCTCGCCTCAAGCTCGTGCGTCGCCGAGAGCGAGGGCTCGTACCAGACTTCCGCGCCGGCACGGGCCGCGCGCAAGCAGAAATCGAGATCCTCGCTGGAGTGGACGTACCCCTCGTCGAAGCCTCCGAGCGCCTCCCAAAGCGTCGCCGGCACGAGCATCAGGGCCCCCGAGACGGCGTCGACGGGAGACATCTTCAGAGGCGGAACCGGGGCGACGCGCCTCCGAGCCAGCAGCCACAATGCAAGACGCCAACTCGTCGGGAAGGGTCGCGCGCTTCCGAGCTGGACGACACCGTCCGGCGACGTGAGCTGCCCACCCACGACGGCCGGTCGGCCACGCCGGTGGAGCCACCTCGAGAGCGCGTGCCCCGCGGATGCTTCCAGGTACGCATCCGGGTTTAGGAGAAGCAGGTAGGGGCTCCGCGCCTGCCGCGCAGCGGCGTTGACGGCGGCGGCGAACCCGAGGTTCCTAGGCGAGCGGGTGACGTGCGTCGAGCCTAGGATCCTGCCCGCCACGTCGATCGTGGAATCGGCCGAGGCGTTGTCCCAAACGAGAACCTCATGAACTATCTCCGAGCACGCCTGACGCACGCTCTCGAGGCACCGTCCGATCGTCCGCTCGTTGTTCCAAGCGACGATCAAGATCGACAGAGCAGGCGCGTCACGCGTGTCGAGTGTCGCCGCCGAGCTCACGCGTCCCGTCCCTGCGACAGGTTCCGCCGATCGCCAGGCGTCAGAAACCGCGTCGCGGCGAAGGCCGCGACGAGCGCCGAGCCCGCCGCGGCTGCATGCACGGGTGGCGGAAAGGAGCCGATGTCCAAGAGGAGGACGGTCCCTGCCGCCGCGGAGACGGCAACAGCTACTTGCGCCGCCGCAGCGGCGATCTCGCGCTGGTGCCGAGCGACGAGCGCTCGGAACAGGAACGCGTATCCCGCGAACGCAGCGACTTCGCTGACAACGGTCGCAATGGCGGCTCCGAGGACGTCGTAGCGGGGTATCAAGGCGACGTTGAGCGCGACGTTGATCGCGAGCGCGACCGCGCAGATTTTGATCACCGACCACTCGAGCCCACGGGAGTACGCGATCCAGACAGCGACGCTGTCGACGTAGAGGATCGGGATCGCGAGCGCGAGGATCGCAAGCGCGCGAGCGCCATCGCCGAATTGCGAACCGAGCACGAGCTCGAGGACCAGCGGACCAATGAGGAGGGCAAGAACGCCCGCGAAAACACCGAGCGCGGTCAGGAGCTTCAGCAACAGGAAGGTTTGCCGCCGTGCCTCCTGCGACCGCATCCAGCCGGGGAAGCACGCGTACGCGAGTGCCGCCGGAACGAGCAGAAGCCCGTCGACGAACCGGTACGCCGCTGCGTAGTTGCCCACGCTCTCGTCGCTCGCGAGAGCAGCGAGTAGCACCATGTCGACCCGGAAGTAGAGGAAGCCGACCGCTGCGGAGAGCGCGAAGGGAACAGCGGCACGGAGGAGCGCGCGAGCGAGCTGCGAATCGAACATCGGCCGCCCCACCAAAGGTCGAACGGCGACCATGCTGAGCGCGAACTTTGCGAACGTCGCGACGACGAACGCCAGGAGGAGTCCGACGGCGCTTCTCGGACCCATGAGCGCCAGCGCCCCCGCCGCGCAGAGGACCACGTTTCCCGTGAAGCGGTTGACCCCGACACGGGCCGCTCGGTCTCGGGCGAAGAGGAGCGCGTCCGCCGACGTGGCGAGCGCCTGGAAAAAGACGACAATGCCGTACAGGCAAACGAGCGTCAGGTAGTGAGGGGCCGCGACGCCGAACGCCACGAGCGTGACCGCGTAGACGCCGGTCGCGAGCGTGAGATTGACGATGCTTGCCGACCAGAAGATCGCGCGTTGGCGTTTCGGCTCTGCGCTTAGGCGCCGCATAGCGAGCAGCGTCAACCCGAAGTCGGAGATGACCTGGCAGATCGAAACAACCGCCATGACAAGCGCGAAACGGCCGAACTCAGCCGGCCCGAGCACGCGTGCGCCCGCAAGCAGTACGGCGAAAGCAAGCGCCCGCGCAGCGACGTCTCCGCTCAGGAACGAGCCCGCTTGGACGAGACGCTCTCTCATTAGACGCGCGCGCCCGGCGGCGTCGCCGCCAGGCGGAGTCCGAGGAAGAAGCAGGCTGCAATCTCGGCGTAGTGGAACGTCTCGATGTCGAGCGAGACGACGGAGACGAGCACCATGAAGCTGACTCCGATTCGTTGGAGCGGGTCAGTCGGCGAAGTACGCCACGCGACCCGGGCCGCGACGGCAATGAGCGCGGCGAACGTCACCCCGGCGACGACGCCTCCCTCGACAAGCACGCTGAGGAAGTGGTTGTCGACCGCTTGCCATCCGTGATGGATCGTGACGAGCGACTCCGGCAACGAATCTCTGACCTCGGCGACGTTGTGCTTGAACCCGGCGACGCCGAGCCCGGCGAACCAGTTGCCTTCGATGAGCTTCCACGCAAGGCGGTAGAGGATCATGCGGACGTGGAGGGTGTCGGGCGACGAGTAGCGGCTGACGGCATCCTCGCTCGCGAGAAGCTGGCGCAAGACGATGGCCCCGAAGCCGGCGACGAGCAGCCACTCGGCTCGCATCCAGCGGAATCCGCGGCCGCGGAGGAAGAGGAACGCCACGCTGACGGCGAACGCCACGGCCGGGCCGCGTGAGAACGTGAAGAAGATCGCGAGCATCACCGGACTCAGCCCGGCGACGGCTGCGATCCGGAGCGCCCCGCGGCGCGCTCGCAGCGACGTCTCGATGAGCACGAGCCCTGCGAATCCCAGCATGACCGCGAAGACGATCGGGTGCGTGTATGGCCCCTGCGCGCGGATAAGCGGTTCGGTGATCACCTCCTGGTTCCACGGGTTGCGAAGGATCTGGTGCTCGTACACGCCGATCCCCCCTGCGACGACTCCCGTGACGGTGAGGACGCCGAGCAGCGCCACCAGCTGTCTTCGCTCGAACGGGATGGCCAGGAACGCGAGCGCGAGGCCCAGCGGCACGAGGATCTGGTCGATGTACGTGGACAGGTCCTCCGGAAAGTGAACCGGCTGGACGATCGTCGAGACCGTGATTATCGCTGCGGTGACGAGGGCCGGGATCGCGAGCCGCGCGGTTGGAGCGGCTCGTCCTTCTAGGACGTACACCAGCGCGACCGCGATCAGCATGAGTCCGACGAGGCGCTCGGCGTCTGCCGCTGGACCAGCGATGTCCAGTCGAAACGGCAAGAACCAAGGAACAGCCGCGAACCAGAGGGCGAACGCGACCATCGGCTTGACGTGGACGACCGCGAGGATGGAAGCGAGGACGAGCGCGCCTGCGAGCCTTACGTCCTGGGCGGCGACGACGAGGATACAATCGACGAGCGCGACCGCTACGACGACGAACGGCAACCGCCACCGCCCGAACGGTGGACTCCCCCCTCGAGCCGCGGCATCCGCAGTTGCCGCAATCGGGTTCATCGCGGCTACCGAATCGAAACGCGTCGTCCGCGTGGCGACCGACTGGGGACCGAACGGCGAGGCGTCGTCATGAAGACGACCCGACTGGCTCGGCGGCTCTTCCCGGACGGTAGTAGGCGCCGTAGCCGTAGGTGTCCTCGTGCTCGGGAACGCCGACGGCTATGAACCCGAGCGCCTCGGTCGGAGAGGCGCTGAGAGCGCGGCTGACCTCGAGGAGCGGGCCTCGCTTCGCCCGCTCCACGTGCACGACGACGATCACGGCGTCGACGTTGATCGTCAACGCCATCGCGTCGCCGATCCCCAGGAGCGGCGGCGCGTCGACGATAACGACGTCCATGCGGTCGCGCAGTTCGCGCAGTACTCGTACGAGGGAAGCACTCGTGACGAACTCGCCCGGATTCGGCGGAAGCAGCCCTGCCGGGAGCACCTGGACCACGCTTTCGACCGCAGCGTTCCCGTTCCCGCCGGACAGGCGCGCGGGGCGTGGGACACCGTCCTTTGGGTTGATCGAGATCGGCGCGAGAGCGTCGTCGAGGTCGGCATATCCGAGCGCCACGTCCGTCACACCCGGGCCCTCGTCGCACCGGAACGCACTCGCAACGCTCGGCCGGCGAAAATCGAGATCGACGATGGTCACGCGACGTCCCGCACGCGCGAGAGTAACCGCGAAATTCGCCGCCGCCGTCGTCTTCCCCTCCTCCGGTAACGCGCTTGTGAACATGACCACGCTGGTCCCCCGATTGAGGTTCACGAAGTCGAAGTTCGTACGCAGCATCCTGACGGCTTCCGCGTAGCTCCCGCGCGGGTCGACGAGCGTGGCGAGATCGCCGGCCTTTCGGATCTGTCGGCGGAGGACGGGCAGGCGGGCGAGCAGCGGCAGGCCAAGAACCGACTCGATGTCCTCCACCGAGCGGACGCGCGTGTCGAGCGCTTCGGCAACGAGCGCCAACGCCGCGGCGATAAGGATCGCGAGCGCCGTCGCGATGATCGCCGTACGGACGGGACGCGGCCGGACCTGCGTTGCGGTCTCGGCCGGGCGGACGAGATACGCGCTCGACGTCTGAAGCGTCTGTATCGTCCCTAGCCGCTCGTCCTTTTCGACGAGCCTCTCGTAAAGCGGCGACTCCTGTTCTTCTTGCGTGCGGAGCTGTCTGAGACGCTCCGCGATCTCTTTGCGCGCCCGGATGATCGGTTGCGTGTCGAGCTCGTCCCGATACACTGTGAACTGGCGCGCGTACTCGTTCGTAAGCCGGACGGCTTTTTGGGCAACTGGATCGGCCACGCGGAACTCGAGGAAGTTGGCGTTCTGTTTCGTGACCACCTTCGTCCGTCCTGCGAACTCGTTTGCCGTGACGCCCGTCAGGCCCGTCTGTTGGATCACCCGACGGAAGATGTACGGCGACGTCGCGAGCCTTGCCTGTGTCTCGACGGTACGCGCGGGGTCCTCCCAGGGCGTGTAGAGGTCGTTCAGGCTCGCCGCGTAGTCCTGCTGCGCGAACATGACTTCGGCAGACGCCTCGTGCATCGGGTCTTGCTGCAGCGAAAGGACGAACGCCCCGATCGGGATGACGACGAGCGCCTGTAGGATCAGCAACTTGCGCCGCCGAGCGATCGCCACGTATTTCCGTAGCGCCGAGACGTCGGCATGCGCCGTGCCGGTCACCATCTCACTGTAGTTACATGTTTAGGATGCTTCAAGGCAGTTGGCTCGTGTCGGCGCTGGCTCGCGTCCGCCGGTACGCCGCGAGCCACGTCGGCTCGCGCGCTGAATATCGCGCGCCCGGCCGGCGCAGGAAC
>JBGSXQ010000169.1:0-4267 GCA_041751315.1 Gaiellaceae bacterium
CAGCGATCGCCTTTGAGCCGAGCTCCCGCGTGGAGCCGTCGCAGTTCACCGGATCCGCCCCCCAGGCGCTGCGCGACGCGATCGCCGCGCGTGACCTGCCGCTGGTCGAGCTTCCGTCGGGAGCCGGCCACGACGCGGGCATCATGGCGGCGGCTGGTGTCGATGCCGCGATGCTGTTCGTCCGTAGCCTCAACGGAGGCATAAGCCACTCGCCCGACGAGCTTTCCTCTGACGAGGACATCGCGCTCGCCGTCGACGTCTTCGCCGACGCGCTCGCCGCTATGTCTCGCTGAACGAGATGTCCTGGGCGCCGTCCCAGAGCATCAGCCGTCCGAGCTCGCGCAGGTTCTCGTTGCCGGACACGACCGTCGCAAAGTGGTTGCCGGCGAGCGCTCCCGCTTTGCTCGCGAACGCGACGTAGCCATAGGCGAGCAGGAGCTCGGTCTCGCTCACGCCACCGGGATAGAAGACGAGCTCGCCGGGGCTCGGGTAGCTCGTCGCGTTCTCTGGGCCGAAGCCGACGTCGAGGTCGCCCATCGGAATCCACCCGCCCTCACCTGACCAGCGGACGTGGATGATCCTCGAGTTGAGCGGGAGCATGCGGCGAAACGCCGCGACGGTCTCCGGTGCGGTGCTCTCCTCGAAGCGGGCTCCGAACTCGAACCCACCAGCGGTGATCTCCAGCATCTCCGCGACCCTAACGGCTGGTCGCGACCCACGCCGCGACGAGCTCGCGCTCCTCCTCGGTCATCCCGGTTGCGTTGCCCGGCGGCATCGCCTGCGTCAGCACCGCCTGGCGCTCGATGTCGTCGATGCGCGCTTCGATCTCCTCCCGCGTCTCGAGGCGAACGCCCAGCGGAGCGGCGACGCCGGAGTGACAACTGGCACAGCGCTGGGCGACGATCGACTGGATCTGTTCGAACGCGACCGAGCCTCGCACGTCGGATCCCGCCTCCTCGGGCTTCAGCCAGAAGGCGAGCGCGACGACGCCCGCGGCCGCGACCGCGGGGATCCACCAGGAGCGCTTGCCCGAATGCCAGCGATTGAAGAAGACGCGGATCAGTGCGGTCAACACTGCGATCGCCACGAAGACGAGCCAGGCCTCGTCGGCGCCGAACACGAACGCGAAATGGCCGGAGAGCATGGTGAAGAGCACCGGCAGCGTGAGGTAGTTGTTGTGCACCGAGCGGTTCTTCGCTTCGAGCAGCGGTGCCGCGTCCGGCTCGCGGCCGGCCCCCATCGCCGAGATGAGCTTGCGGTGCGCGGGGATGATCACGAAGAAGACGTTCGCGGCCATGATCGTCCCGAGCATCACGCCCACCTGGAGGTACGCGGCGCGCGGAGTGAAAAGCTGTCCGGCACCCCACGCGGCCAGGGCGACCAGACCGACGCCGACCACCGCCAGCGCCGCGTGGCTGCGCTTCCCCAGCGTGCGGCAGAGCACGTCGTAGACGATCCACGCGAGCGCGATCCCGCCGATGCTGAGGGCGATCGCCTGCCACTCGTCCAGCGCGGCCCCGTCGGCCTCCACCAGCCGAACGCCCGCGTCGACGTAGTAGAGGACGATCATCAGCGCAAACCCGGAGAGCCATGTCGTGTACGCCTCCCACTTGAACCAGTGCAAGGGCTCGGGCATCTCGGCCGGCGCGAGGCGGTACTTCTGCGAGTGGTAGAGGCCACCACCGTGGACACCCCAGAACTCGCCCGCGACACCCTCGTTCGCGTCCACCTGCCGCTTCGGCGCGCGCAGCGCGAGATCGAGGCGGACGAAGTAGAACGAAGCGCCGATCCAGGCGATCCCGGCGACGACGTGCAGCATCCGCAGCAGAACGTCGAGGACGTCTCTCAGGTACGGATCCATCGATCTCTCGCAATCGCGACGAGCTCGCGGCAGCCGGTGTCGAGCTCCTCCTCGCGCGTGCGGTAGATCCGCTCGCGCAACACCTCGAGGATCTCGGCTTTCGATCGGCGGTTCACGAAGACGACGAACCGGAAGCCGAACTTCTCCTCGTAGTAGGCGTTCAGACGTCTGAGCTCCTCGAGCACTACCGCGTCATCGTCGTGACCCTGTTCGGCAGCCGATCGAGCTGACAGGCGCCCAGGTTGCCCGATCGCCGGATGCGTGGCGAGAGCTTCGACCTTGTCCTCGTGACACAGTGTCACAAGGACGTCGTTCGCTCGCTCGAGTGGGTCGTCGATCTCGGCGAGGAGCTCGACGAGGCGCGTGCGCCCTTCGAAGAGCTCACCCAGCTCGTCGACGCTCAGCTTCCGCGGTAGCTCGCGCACCCGTACGGCGAGACGAGGAGCGGGACGTGGTAGTGGCCCTCGACGAGCTCCAGCTCGAGCTCGACACGTCGGAAGAACGGTGAAGGCGGCCAGAACATGAGCTCGTAACGGCCGGGCTCGAGATCGCGGGCGAGATCGGCGATCCGGCCGTCGGCTCCCGTCTCCCCCGAGGCGACGACCTTGCGGCTGCGTGCGAGCTCGACACGGACACCGGCGGCCGGCTTCCCGGCTGCGGTGTCGAGCACATGGGTCGAGACCGAGACGCTCATGACGCGAATCTTCGCGCTTGCACCCGATGGGCACGTGCGATCTCGACCTCGTCGGCATTGGCGAGGGCACCCTCGCGTACGACATCCTCTCCCTCCACCACGAGCCGATCCACTCGATGAGGCGCCGAGAAGACGAGTCCCGCAACCGGGTCGTCCGCGCCTCCGAGCTCCAGCCCGTCCGTACGCCACACGGCGAAGTCCGCACGTTTGCCCGGCTCGAGCGAGCCGAGGTCGTCGCGACCCAGAACGGCCGCTCCTCCTCGTGTGCCGAGCTGCAACGCCTCGCGTGCGGTCATCGCCCTGGGCCCTCCGCGGCCGCGCGCGACGAGGAGCGCCTGCTTCACCTCGTTGAGAAGGTCGCCGCGCTCGTTGGAGGCGGAGCCGTCGACGCCGAGGCCGACCCGAACGCCTGCGTCGAGATATTCACGCACGGGCGCGAAGCCCGCTCCGAGCCTGAGGTTCGACGTCGGGCAGTGGGCGATCCCTGTGAGCGAGGCTGCGAAGTCGGCCGTGTCGTCCGCGGAGAGGTGGACGCAGTGCGCGCACCAGACGTCCGGGCCGAGCCAGTCGAGATCCGTGAGGTACTCGACCGGCATACAGCCGTAGAGCTCCATGCAGTACGCCTCTTCCTCCACGGTCTCCGCGAGGTGCGTGTGGAGCGTGAGGTCGAGCTGGCGCGCGAGCGTCGCCGACTCCGTCATGAGCTTCTTCGTCACCGAGAACGGAGAGCAAGGCGCGACCGCTATCTGGACGCGCGCACCGGGCTCCGATTCGTGCAGCTCCGCGACGAGCCGCTCGGTGTCCGCGAGCACGGCGTCGATGTCCTCGACGAGCTCGTCGGGCGGGAGCCCACCGTCGGACTCGCCGAGATCCATGGAGCCTCGCGAGGCGACGATCCGGACGCCCATCTCCCGCGCGGCCTGCACTTCCGCCTCGATCAGCCCGGAGCACCCTCGTGGGAAGACGTAGTGGTGGTCGAAGACGGTCGTGCAGCCGGAGAGGGCGAGCTCGGCCAGGCCGGTGCGTGCGGCCGCGTACTCCGCTTCGGCGTCGATCCTCGACCAGACGGGATAGAGCTCGTGAAGCCAGCTGAAGAGGTCGGCCTGCTGTGCGCGTGCCCGGGTGAGGGTCTGGTAGAGATGGTGGTGCGTGTTGACGAGGCCGGGCGTCACGACCGCGCCGCTCAGATCGATGCGCTCGTCGGCCTGCGGCTCCTCGCCCGAGCCGACCGCCGCGACGACGCCGTCCTGGACGAGCAGCCAGCCGGACTCGTGCTCGGTACCCGCGTCGTCGCAGGTCACGACCCAACAGTCGACGTAGAGCCTGTTCACGGGGTCAGACCCGTGGGGTCTGACCCCACGCTCAGCGGGACGAGCTCGAAGCGGTCGACATCGACGAGGCCGCGGTCCGTGATCTTGAGGTGTGGAATGACCGACAGCGCCAGGAACGCGAGCGTGAGGAAAGGCGTCGCGCCGGACCATCCCAGCGCGTGCGCGGCTTCGTTGCAGGCTCGGCTCATCGCTATGACGTCGGCGAGCGGGGCATCTGAGAGCAACCCGGCGACCGGGAGCGGGCACTCGGCGAGGACACGGAGTCCGTCGACGGCGACGAGCCCGCCCCCGAGCTCGACGAGCCGCTCGACCGCGAAGGCCATGTCTCGATCAGCCATGCCGACGACGACGACGTTGTGTGCATCGTGCGCCACGCTCGCG
>JBGSXQ010000170.1:0-8421 GCA_041751315.1 Gaiellaceae bacterium
GGACGAGCTCAACTTCGAGGAGCGGGCGGACAAGCCCGTCGTCGTGGACGACCGCGCTGCGGTCGAACGCCGTCCTGCCGCGTAGCGGCTAGACGACGTACTCGTCCGCGATCGTGAGCACCTCGTCGAGGGTCGAAAGGCCCTCGTCGAGTTCCTCGCGCGTGATCGAAAGCGGCGGGCAGACCATCACGACGTTCCAGTGCGTCATCAGGTAGAGGCCCTTCTCGAGAGCCGCCTTGGCCATCCTGGCCACGGGCTTCATCGCCTCGCCCGACGCGTTGAACGGGACGAGCATCTCGCGCGTCTCGCGGCTCTTCACGAGCTCGACTCCCCAGAAGCAGCCGAGCCCGCGCACCTCACCGATCGACGGATGCCTCGCGGCCAGCGCCTGCAGGCCCTCGCCGAGGTAGGCGCCCACCTCGGCTGCGTTCTCCACGACGCCTTCCTCCTGGAACGCCTCGATCGACGCGACCGCCGACGCGCACGCGAGCGGATGCCCCGCATACGTGAGCCCGCCGGGGAAGAACCGCGAGCGCACCCACTCCTTCAGGTGCTCGCGGATGATCATGGCGCCGAGCGGGACGTACCCCGAGTTGATCCCCTTCGCCACGGTGATGATGTCGGGGACGACGTCCCAGTTCTCGCAGGCGAACCACCGGCCCGTCCGCCCGAAGCCGGCCATCACCTCGTCGAGGATCAGCAGGATCCCGTGTCGGTCGCAGACCTCGCGTACCGCCTGGAGGTAGCCGGGCGGCGGCGGGATGATCCCGTTCGTCCCCGTCACCGTCTCGAGGATCACCGCGGCGACCGTGTGAGCGCCCTCGTACTCGAGGATCTCCTCGAGATGCGGAGCCCCCGTGCACACCGGGCAGGGGTCGGGATGGCCCGCGGGGCAACGGTACGTATATGGATCGAGCATGCGCACGACACCGCCCATCCCCGGCTCGTTGGGCCACCGACGAGGGTCGCCCGTGAGGAGGATCGAGCCGTGCGTCGCGCCGTGGTACGAGCGGTAGCGCGCGATGATCTTGTGGCGCCCCGTCGCAAGGCGTGCGAGCTTGATCGCGTTCTCGTTCGCCTCGGCGCCCGAATTCGTGAAGAACGACATGCACAGGTCGCCGGGCGTCACCTCCTCGAGCAGCCGCCCTAGCCGCGAGCGCGACTCCGACGCCATCGGCGGCCCGATCGTGCACAGCTTGTCGGCCTGCTCCTTGATCGCCGCGATGATCTTCGGGTGCCCGTGGCCGATGTTGACGTTGACGAGCTGTGACGCGAAGTCGAGGTAGCGCTTGCCCTCGTAGTCCCAGAAGTAGCGACCCTCGGCGCCTGCGACCGCGATCGGGTTGATCGCATCCTGCGTCGACCACGAGTAGAGGACGTACTCCTTCGCATCCTCGACGATCTGCGCTCCGAGATTCGAGTTCGCCTCGACAACGGCCATCACGCGAGATCGTAACGTTGCGCGGAGCGCGCCGGACAAGGGGGAAGATGTCCGGCGCGTCCTCCGCGCACCTCGCGTCAGCGGGCCGCCGTGGGCAGGAGTTCCTGCCCGAATGCGGCCCGCTCGACGAACTCGCCCACACCCGGGTCGGCCACGAGCTCGCCCCCGTCGACGAGCACGTTGCCCCGGAGCAGCACGATCTCGGGTGAGCCCGTCACCTCAGTGCCCTCGAAGAGGCTGTAGTCGGACTTCGAGTGGTGCGTGGCCGCCGTGATGAGGTGCCGCCGATCCGGATCGAAGATCACGATGTCCGCGTCCGAGCCCGGAGAGATCGTGCCCTTTCGCGGATAGAGGCCGAAGAGCTTCGCCGGATTCGTCGCGAGCAACTCGACCATGCGGTTCAGCGAGATCCGGCCGGCCCGCACTCCGAACTCGTGGATCATGTGAAGACGGTTCTCGAGACCGGGACCCCCGTTCGGGATCTTCGAGAAGTCGTCACGGCCCATCGTCTTCTGCCCGTCCCACAGAAAGGCGCAGTGGTCGGTCGAGATCGCCGACAGGATGTCCGAGCGCACCGCATGCCAGAGGATCTCCTGGTTCTCGATCGCGCGCGGTGGAGGTGTGTAGACGTACTTCGCGCCTTCGAAGTCCGGGCGCTCGAGGTACGTGTAGTCGATGAAGAAGTACTGCGTGCACGTCTCGCCCCAGACGTCCCAGCCCAGCTCACGCGCGCGCGCGATCGGGTCGACCGCCTCCTTGCAGGAGACGTGAACGACGTAGAGCGGCGCTCCGGCGACCCGTGCGAGCTGGATCGCGCGATTGGTCGCCTCGCCCTCGGTCTCGGGAGGCCGCGTGAGCGCGTGGAAGTGCGGCGCCGTGTTCCCGGCCGCGAGCGCTTGGCGCACGAGCACGTCGATCGCGTCTCCGTTCTCGGCGTGCACCATCACGAGCGCGCCGGTCTCTGCTGCCACCTCCATCGTGCGAAAGAGCGTCTCGTCGTCGACCATGAGCGCGCCCTTGTAGGCCATGAAGAGCTTGTACGAGGTGATGCCCTGCTCGGGCAGCCGCGCAAGCTCCTCGAGCGATCCGCCCTCGCGCAGATCGGTCACGGCGATGTGGAAGCCCATGTCGACGATCTGCTTGCCCTCGCGCTTCCCGTGCCACGTGTCGAGCGCCTCCGCAAAGGACTGACCCGGCGACTGGATGCAGAAGTCGACATGGCAGGTCGTTCCGCCGAACGCAGCGGCGGTCTGCCCCGCCGTGACGTCGTCGATCGTCACCGTGCCGCCGAACGGCATGTCGAGGTGCGTGTGCGGATCCACGCAGCCCGGAAGCACGTACTTGCCCGAGGCGTCGATGACGCGATCGGCGTCCACGTCGAGCGACTCGCCGAGCATCGAGATGCGCTCACCCTCGACGTAGACGTCGCCGACGTAGTCGTCGGCGGCCGTGATGATGCGCCCGCCCTTGATCAGTGTCGACACGTCATCTCACCTCCGTGATCGTGGGAGCTCCGGGCCGGCGGACGGCCGGCCCGGAGCCCACGTCGTCTACTTGCCGCCTTCCTTGAGGACGACGACAGACTTCTTGAAGCCCTTGCCGGTCACGTCGATCCCCTTCTTGCGGAGGTTCGCGACCGCCTTCTTCGCAAGATCCGTGCGGTACGCGGCCTTCGAGGCCGGCTTCTTGATGACCTTGTACGTCTTCGCGATCGTGGCCGTCCGCTTGAACTCGGCCGGATCCATGATCCCGACGCCCAGCTTGTTCGGCCAGATGAGCGCGTTGACCTCGTTCATCTGCCAGCGCTGATGGCTCGTGCCGAGCGCCGGGCCGTTCTTCAAGACGATCCTCGTGCACTCCGCGAGGTGGTCGCGGCAGTATGCCCACCCACGGAACGACGCCTCGAGGAACTTCACCGCGGTCGCGCGGTTCTTCGCGTCCTTGATCCAGTCGCCGCGGACGAAGACGCCGTCCTGGAGCATCCCGGTGCCGAGGTCGGAGTACTTGTAGACCTTGAGGTCGCTCAGCTTGTACAGCTTGCCGGTGTCCGGGTTCTTCACCTCGAGCACCTGCGCGAGCTCGTTGTACGTCATGGCCGAGGCGCTGTCGAGCTCCCCGTTCAGAAACGCGAGCATGTCGAAGTTCTGCTTGACGAGCCTCACGTCCTTGTCGGGATTCATGCCGTACTTGACGAGGCCGGCACGCTGCTCGAACTCGTTCCCGAAGATCCAGACGCCGAAGTTCTTCCCGCGCATCTTCTTGAACGTGTTGATGCCGTCCTTGCGGAACGTGACCTGCGTCGTGCCGCTCCTGGCATAGACCTGAGCGATGTTGACGAGGTCGTTCCCCGTGTCACGCTGCGCGAGCGTCGACGGCATCCAGTTGATACCGAACTCCGCCTGCCTTCCGAGCACGACCTGCTCGGGAAGGATGTCCGGCCCGCCCGGCTTGATGTTCACGTCGAGGCCGAGCTGCTTGTAGTAGCCCTTGTCCTTGGCGACGTAGTACCCGGCGAACTGCGCCTGCACGACCCACTTCGACTGGAGCGTGACCTTCGTCAGCCCCTGGCCCTGGCTCGAGCCCGCCATGGCGAGCCCTGCCGCCGCCGCGATCGCCGACACGAGCACGGCTGTGCCCGCGATCGTCCACTTGCGTTTCCTCATGTGCCCTCCTTGGGTCATTCGACTCCTGCCCTGATCGATGGATGCCAGCTGAGGCAAAGACGTTCAACGAGCGCGACCGTCGCGTAGCCTGCGATGCCGATCGCGCTCGCGACGAGAATGGCCGCCCACGCTTTCTCGTACTGCGCGAGCGAGACAGCCGAGACGATCTGGACGCCGAGCGCCTCGGTCGATCCTCCGAAATAGTCTCCCACGACAGCGCCGATCATCGCGAGTACAGACGCGATCTTCAAGGCGGTGAAGACGAACGGCAGGCTGTTCGGGATCCTAACGCGCCGGAAGACCACCCGCTGCGGCGCGGCATAGGAACGCATCAGCTCGAGCGACTCCGGCCGAACCGACGTGAGGCCGCGCAGCGTGTTGACGAGAACGGGGAAGAAGCAGAGCACCGCTGCGATGACGATCTTCGACCACGGCGACAGCGTCCCGAACCAGGCGTTCGTGATCGGCGCGAACGCGACGATCGGGACCGCGTTCGCGGCGATCATGTACGGCATCAGCGCATTGCCCAGCGGGCGCCAGCGAGCGAGAACGAGCGCGAGGACGAAGGCGACCGAGCACCCGAGAAGAAAGCCGCCGGCTGCCTCCTTGAACGTGATCCAACCTCCACTCAGAAGCTCGCCCCGGAACTCCCAGAACGCCTGCAGGACGTCCGAGAGCGGCGGCAGCAGGTAGCGCTCGATGCCCAGGAGCGGGAGCACCCACTGCCACAGGACGATCCCCACTCCGAACACCGCCACGGCCGGCGCCCACGTCCTGACGCCGCGCGAGAGCTGCCCTTCCCGGACGGCGGGCTGCGCGAGCGTGCTCATGGGCCGACCTTTGGCCTATGAGCGGGGAGGGGCGTGGGGAACCGGGAGGTTCCCCACGCTCTCACGAAGAAGGGGGAACGTGGGGGAAACATGGTTTCCCCCACGACGCCGAGCCACAGGCGAGGGGTGCTCATAGGTCCGCCCCGCCGGCGTGCAACGCCTCGCGCACCTCGGTGACGAGCTCGAAGAAGCGTGGAGCCTCCCGCGTCTCGAACGTTCGCGGCTGCGGAAGATCGATCGGGATCACCGAGGTGATCCGTCCGGGCCGCGAGGACATGACGACCACGCGCGTGGACAGGTAGACGGCCTCCGAGATCGAGTGGGTGACGAAGATCACCGTCGAGCCCGTCTCCGCCCAGATGCGCAGCAGCTCGGCATTCATCCGCTCGCGCGTCATCTCGTCGAGAGCGCCGAACGGCTCGTCCATGAGCAGGAGCGCCGGGGAGAACGACAGAGCGCGCGCGATCGAGACGCGCTGCTGCATCCCGCCCGAGAGCTGCCACGGGTAGTGCTTCTCGAACCCCTCGAGCTCGACGAGCTTCACCATCTCCTCGACGCGTGCCGCACGCTGTGCTCGGCTCCAACCGACGAGCTCGAGAGGAAGCGCGATGTTCTTCGTGACGGTCCGCCAGTCGTACAGCACCGCCGCCTGGAACACGATCCCGTAGTCACGGTCGAGGCGCGCGCGATGCGCCGTCTTGCCGTTGACGTGGATCTCGCCCGTGGACGGCTCGACGAGGTCTCCGATCACGCGGAGGAGGGTCGACTTTCCGCACCCCGACGGGCCGATGAGCGAGACGAAGTCGCCGCGGCCGACCTCGAGGTCGATGTCCTGCAGCGCGGTGACACCGCCCTTGCCAAAGGTCTTCGTGATCCCCTTGGCGGAGACGACGGTCTCGTTCGCGCTCATACGAGCTGCTCCGGGGGCCGGCGCACGACGAGCTTCTCGACGAGCACCACGACCAGGAAGAACGAGATCCCGAGGAGCGCGGCGACGAGATTCACGGCCCAGAGGTTCTCGGGATCGAGCACGTAGTACTGGTTGAAATTGATGATCCAGCCGCCGAGCCCGCTCTGGATCGACGACGGCAACTCGCCGATCACAGCGCCGACCACGCTCGCCGTCGCGGCGACCTTGAACGCCGAAAAGAGGTACGGCATCGCAGCCGGCACGCGGAGCTTCCAGAAGACCGCCCGTTCGCTCGCGGCGTACGACTCCATGAGCTCCACAGCTGCAGGGTCGGCCGACCGCAGCCCGCGGACCGTGTTCACGGTGACGGGGAAGAACGTGAGATACGCCGCGATCACCGCGACGCGCATCCAGTCCTTCGGCGTCCAGCCGGCGATGCTGACGCTGCCGAGGCCGACGACGACGATGGGCGCGATCGCGAGGATCGGGATGGTCTGCGAGGCGACCACGTAGGGCATGACGCCGCGTTGCAGCACAGCAAAGCGGGCGATGAACGCGCCGAGCAGGAAGCCGATCGTCGCCCCGATGGCGAACCCGACCGCGGCCTCCTTGGCCGTGAACAGCGCGGCATCGAGCATGTACCGCGCGAGCAGCGGCTCCCCCTCACGCAGAGGGTCGAATAGCGCCCCGACGATGTCGTGCAGATGAGGCATGGTCGTCGAGTTCACCGGAAACGGCCTCGTCCAGCCCGCCGACTCCCAGATCTTCCGGTACCCCTCCCAGAGCGCCCAGAGACCCGCCAGCACGAGGAGGAGCACCGCGGCGCGAGCGGCGATGGAGCGCGTCCTGGCAAGCACGCAGAGAGCATCCCACACTCCAACGGCTCGTTAGAGTCGAGCGGTGACCCTCGATCCCGCGCGTACCGTCGCCGAGCTGACAGAGCTTCGTGAGCTGACCGGGGACGACGACGGCGCGCAGCGAGTGGCGTGGACCGAGACGTGGGAGACGGCCCGCGCGTGGCTCCGCGAGAAGGTCGCCGCCACGGGCGCGCAGCATACGATTGACGCCGCCGGGAACCAGTGGTTCACGCTCCACGGCGCCACCGAGCGAGCCGTGCTCATCGGCGGCCACATGGACTCGGTTCCGAACGGAGGCTGGCTCGACGGCTGCCTCAACGTCATGGCGGGAGTCGAAGTCCTGCGCAGAATCGCAGCCGACGGCGAACCACCGGTGACCGTACGGCTCGTCGACTGGGCCGACGAGGAGGGCGCGCGATTTGGCCGAAGCCTCTTCGGATCGAGCGCTGCCGCCGGCTCCATGGCGGATCAGGACGAGCTGGCACAGCTCGCCGATCGCGACGGCGTCCCTCTCCCGGACGCGATCGCAGCGCACGGCGTCGACCTCGACTCCGCGCTCGACGCGCGGGAAGAGCTCGCGTCCGCAGCTTGCTATCTCGAGCTGCACATCGAGCAGGGGCCCGTTCTCGAGTCACTCGACCTCCCGCTCGGCGTGGTCCTCGGAACCTTCGGCGTGGAGCGGCATCGAGTCACCTGGCGCGGACAGGCGGCGCATGCGGGCTCGACGCCGATGGCGAAGCGTCGCGACGCACTCGCCGGCGCCGCAAAGCTCGCGCTCGAGATCCGCGACATCGCCGCTCGCGTCGGCAGCGGTGCCGTCTGCACATCGGGTGGCGTCGTCTGCCGGCCCGGAATCGTGACCTCCGTGGTCGAGACCGCCGAGCAGCTCCTCGACCAGCGGCATCTCGACGCCGCCTCGCTCGGGTCGCTCCTCGAGCAGGCGAAGGAAGCGAGCCGACGCTTCGCGGCGGAGGAGGACATCGAGGTGGAGTGGGAGCGGCTCTGGTCGATCGAGCCGATCCTCTTCGACGACACGCTCGTCGGTTTCGCCGACGACGCCATCGCTGAGGTCGCCGTGGCGTCCCATCGCCTGCCGTCCGGCCCACTGCACGACGCCGCGGAGGTCGCGCGCGCAGGTGTCCCGACCGTCATGATCTTCGTCCAGAGCCTCCGCGGACTCTCGCACACGAAACTCGAGGACACGAGGCCCGAGCACCTCGAGCTCTCGGTCGCCGCGCTCGACCGCCTCGCGTCGAAAACGATCGCCTGGGTCGCCGACGGCGGCGGTCGGCGAGGTGGCTCCGGGGACTGACTGAAGTCAGCCCCCGGCCGCCCTCACGCCGTCTTCGTGACCCCCTCGACCCGCGGGATCGCGGCAGGCCTGACCGTAGGTGGCTGCCTGACCTGGAATATCTCGAACGTCGGCGCTGTCGCCGACCCGCTCGCGGCCCACTACGACGTCTCGCTCGCCGCAGTCGGCCTACTGACGACCGCGTTGTTCGTCACGCACTTCCTCGTCCAGCTTCCCGCGGGGCGCGGCGCCGATCGCTTCGGGGCGCGAGCCGTCGCTCTCGTGGCCATCGGCGCGGCTCTCGTGGGAAACGCGCTACTGCTCCTCGACGGCGGATACGAGCTAGCCCTCGTGGCGCGGGCAGTCGTGGGAGTCGGCTCCGGCGCAGGGTTCGTCGCCGGCCTCGACCTCGTCCGCGCTGGCGGAGGC
>JBGSXQ010000171.1:0-8769 GCA_041751315.1 Gaiellaceae bacterium
CCCATCGCGCTGCCGGCGCCGCGGTGGGCGTCACGAAGCTCCGAGGCGGCGCGAGCGCACTGCTGGACGAGCTTGTCGTTCCGGCCGACGCGCGCCAGGCGCTCATTCACGTTCGCGACTTCACCAAGGGCCATCCGGACGTCCACGCCAACAACCACCCGATTCGCCACGGGGCGGTCGTCGGCATCCACAACGGGATCGTCGAGAACGACGACGCGCTAATGGATCGCTACCGGATCGAGCGCGCGGAGCCCGAGATGACGGTCGACTCGGAGGCCATCTTCGCGCTCATGGAGCTTCGGCAGAACGAAGCACGCGCCCTCTCGGAGCTGCGGGGGGCGATGGCCGCGGCCTGGCTCGACGAACGTGACCCGTCTGCGCTCTTCGCCGCCCGAGGCAGACTCCGTCCACTCTGGCTCGGCCTCACGCCAGGCGCGCTCTACTTCGCATCGACACGACGCGCGCTCACGATCGCCGCTGCCGCGCTGAGAGCACCGCTCGACGTCCGCGAGGTGCGCGAGGGACGCCTCCTCGAGATCGTCGACGGCCGCGTCGTACGGGAGCGTCGGTTCCGGCCCGATCGGCGGTATCGCGAGACGGGCTACCTCTCGCCCGTCCGCGCTCCGCGCGAGGCGGTCTCCTGCCTCGAGCGCTTCGCGGCGCTCGCGTCGCTCAGCCCGGCGTAAGCGACCCGTCTGGGAGCACGTCTACCCCTCCCGCGCGCAGACGCTCGCGCACGAGGTACTGAAAGGCGGTCCAGGCGCCGCGTGGGACGTCGACCATGCGATAGACCTGCCACTCGGATAGAAGCGCCGAATCGGCCTTACGCGCATCCGCCCAGTCGGCCATCTTCGGCAGGCGCCCGAGGCCCATCGCCAGAGCGACTCCCTGCTCAATGGCACGTTCCAGGCGCTCCTCGCCTTGCAGCACCTCGAAGCCGGCCTCACGGAGCGCGTTTCCAAGCGAACCGAACGTGTGCGCGTACAGGGACGCGGACGGGAACGATCGCCGACGGGCTGTGAGATCGCGCGCCGTCGGCGTCCGCCCAAGCTCGGATCCGAGAACGCGCAGCTGCTCCAGCAGCTCGTCCCGCGTGAGAAAGCGGCGAGGAAAGAGGCCCGCCGCTCGCTTCGCTGCGTTCCACGTGCCGAAGTGCTCGATGACCGTCTGGGGATGCACTTGCGCCTGGGGATCCTTGGCGAACTCGCGCATCGTCGGAGACCGTCCCGTGCGTTCTGCGGCAGCGCGAAGCTCGTCGAGGATCTCCTCGTCGGTGTACCTGCGGCGAAGACCCGCTCGAAACGCCGCGAGCTCGGCCTCGTCGATGCGCACCGAAGCACGCTTTCCTGAGCGCGGTCGTGCCATCTCCTGCAATAAGATTAGAGCGTTCTACGAAATCTGCAAGTACTTCAGAGCAGGCCCTCTTCTCCCCCTGGCTCGGTACGCTCGCCGAGTGGGTGCGCGCCTCTACCTCGAGACCACCGCCGCGCGGGCGCTCGGCGCGGTGTCGCGGTTCGCAGGCCGCGGTGGCGGGACGACTCTGCCCGGCAAGCTGCTCTGGAAGGTCGATCCGGACGGTGTCGACCAGCTCGCTCGACGCCTTCCCCACGGCGTCGTCGTCGTGTCGGCGACGAACGGCAAGACGACAACCGCGGCCATGTGTGCGGAGATTCTCGGCGACGGACGCAAGCTCGCCTGGAACCACGCCGGGGCGAATCTCGTTTCCGGCATTGCTTCGGCACTCATCGCGGGTCGAGGTGCCGACCTCGGGCTCTTCGAGGTCGACGAGGGAGCTCTCCCCGAGGTGATGGCGCGGACGAAGCCACGGGTCGTCACACTCGGCAATCTCTTTCGTGACCAACTCGACCGCTACGGCGAGCTCGAGATCATCGCGGAGCGGTGGCGCGCTGCCGTTGCAGAGCTCACCGACGCTACGACGCTCGTTGTGAACGCGGACGATCCGGTCGTGGCCGACCTCGCCCACGGACGCAACGGGGCCATCAGATTCGGGCTGGACGACCCACGCCAGGCGCGCGCGGGGCTGCAGCATGCGGCCGACTCGAAGTACTGCGTCCGCTGTGGGACGCCATACGAGTTCGCCGCGGTGTACGTCGGCCACCTCGGCGACTATCGCTGCCCTCGATGCGACCACCAGCGACCTGCCCTCGATGTCGCCGTTCGCGGGATCGAGCTGAGTGGGCTGCTCGCATCTCGTTTCCGGCTCGTCACCACTCACGCCGAGACCGACGTCGAGCTCGCTCTGCCCGGTCTCTACAACGTCTACAACGCCGCGGCCGCGGCATCCCTCTGCTTGGCGTTAGGTGTGTCGCTCGACGAGGTCCGCGCGGGTCTCTCGCGCTTCAGTGCCGCTTTCGGGCGCTTCGAGCGCGTCCCGGCCGGCAGCAAGTCGATCGTCTTGCTGCTGATCAAGAATCCGGCCGGCGCGAACGAGGTCGTTCGGACACTCGAGACCGGCATCCCGCCGGTTCTCGTCATCGCATTGAACGATGCGATCGCGGACGGCCAGGACGTCTCGTGGATCTGGGACGTCGACTTCGAGCCGCTCCTCGAGCACGTCGGGCTGGTCCTCGCGACGGGCGAACGCGCCGCCGAGCTCGGCCTGCGTCTGCGGTACGGCGGCCTTCGCGACGAACGGCTCGAGGTCGTCCCCTCGCTCGAACAGGCCCTCGACCGCGGCATGAGCCTCGTCGAAGCGGGCACGGAGCTCGTCGTCCTCCCTACGTACACGGCGATGTTGGCTCTTCGCGGAATCCTCGCGGAGCGCGGAGACGTCCGCCCCTACTGGGAGGCCCAGCGCCGATGAGGATTCGGGTCGGCCATCTCTACCCCGAGTACCTGAACATCTACGCCGACCGCGGGAACATCGCGGTCTTGAAGCGGCGTACCGTCGAGCGCGGGCACGAGCTGGAGGTTCGCGCCGTCGGCCTCGCCGACCGGCTCGACCCCAGTGCGCACGATCTGCTCTACATCGGTGGAGGCCAGGATCGGGAGCAGGCGCTCATCGCCCCGGACCTCGCGGAGAAGAGCGACGCTGTGCACGCAGCGCAGGCACGGGGGGTCGCGATGCTCGCCGTCTGCGGGGGGTATCAGCTCCTCGGACGCGGCTACCGCGGCCGCGACGGCTCATTCATGCCCGGCGCGGGACTCTTCGGGCACGAGACAGTGGCTGGCGACGTACGGATGATCGGCGATGTGCTCCTCGAGTGCGAGCTCGAGCCGGGCACACGCCGGCAGATCGCTGGATTCGAAAACCACGCCGGCAAGACTCAGCTCGATGCCGACGCCGAGCCGCTCGGGCGCGTCGTTCACGGCTTCGGGAACGACGGCTCTTCGGGCTTCGAGGGCTGCCGGCTCGGACGCGCGCTCGGAACGTATCTGCACGGTCCACTCTTGCCACGCAATCCGTGGCTCGCCGACTGGCTCATCGCGCGCGCGATCGCACACGCGACCGGTGGAGAGCCACAGCCGTTGAGCCAGCTCGGCGACACCCTCGAGGCCGAGGCGTTCCGCGTCGCGGCGGCTCGTGCGCGCAAGCGCGGCGGCCGGCGCTGAGAGCGGCATTTCTGTGGGGCACCCCGGCCCACCACCCACTGCGAGCATAGCGTCGAAGTCGTCACGAATGGTGATCGGACCGTGACGAGTCCGTCACGATCGATCCACGTCACGCGATCCACATCTCGCCCAGATATGCCGCAGGATCACCCGGCTGCCAGCGCTGCAGGAAGCGCTGGATCGGCGGGTGGATCGTGATCGTCTCGAGCTCGCGCAGGAGGAAGGCGCGGTGCCCGCGGACGGCGTCGTCCTGCGAGACGACGTCCTCGAGGGACCCGGTGACGTCCGCCGCGAAGACGACGTGCACAACGTGCTTCCGGTACGAGATCGACGGGGGCGAGATCGACTCGACGATGGCGACGGGCCCCTCGAGCGGGATCTCCGTGCCGTCCGGGAACAGCCCGGTCTCCTCCCACAACTCGCGCTGCAGAGCGTCGACGAGATTCTCGCCAACGCGGACGCCGCCGCCGGGCAGAAGCCAGACCTCGCGGTCCGGCTTCTCGTGCCGGAGGAGGAGGATCCGCCCCTGCCAGCGCAGGATCGCCGATACACGGATCCTCGGTTCCATGACGCCGCCTCAGCCCGTAGAGGAGCCGAACCCTCGCGTGCCCCGCTCGCTGGCGACGAGCTCGTCAACCTCGACGAGCCTGACCGACGCGACGGGCGCGATCACGAGCTGCGCGATACGCATGCCCGGCTCGACGTCGAATGCCTTGTCTACGTCAGTGTTGACGAGGACCACGCAGATCTCGCCACGGTAACCGGAGTCGATGAGGCCCGGTGAGTTGACGATCCCGATCCCGTGCCGCGCGGCAAGCCCCGAGCGTGGCTGGACGAACCCGGCGTACCCGTCGGGGATCTCCACCGCGACGCCGGTCGGCACGACTGCGCGGGTGCCGGGCTCGAGTGTCACCCGCTCGCACGCCGAGAGATCCAGGCCGGCATCGCCCTCATACGCCTGGCTCGGGATCACAGCGTCGGGCCGAAGCCGCCGGATGCCGACGTCGATCACGCGGTCGAAGCTCCCATCTCGGCATCCTCGTCGACGACGAGGTAGCGGGCGAAGCGAGCGGCCTCGACGCGCGGAAGCCTGGCACGAATGCGAACGCCGTCGGGTGTGTCTCGACGCTCGGCGATCGGCGCGCCGAGGTCGTACAGGGCAGCCAGCGACCTCCCGTCGGCGTACGGGACGAGAAGCCGGACGTCCTCGAATCGATCCGAGAAGAGCGTTGCCAGCCTCTCCTTCAGGCCGTCGAGGCCCTCCCCGGTTTGGGCGGAGACAAAGAGCGCACGTGGGTACGCCTGCTCGATCCGGCGACGGTCGAGCGGGTCGAGAGCGTCCACCTTGTTCAGCACGAGCTCGACGGGGATCTCGTCTGCGTCAATGTCCGTTAGCACGCCCTGCACAGCCGCGATCGTTTTCGCAAGGCGACTCTCGGCGAGCGACGCATCCGCGACATGGAGCACGAGATCGGCGACGAGCGTCTCCTCGAGCGTCGCCTTGAACCCCTCGACGAGCTGCGTGGGGAGCTTGCGGATGAACCCGACGGTGTCGGTCACGAGGTAGCGCTTGCCGTCGTGCTCGTACCCCCGGGTCGTCGGGTCGAGCGTCTTGAACAGACGGTCGTCGACCGACGCCTCGGCGCCCGTGAGCGCGTTTAGCAGTGTCGATTTGCCGACGTTCGTATACCCCGCGAGAGCGATCGTGGGGCTCGTCGCGCGCAGCCGCTCCTTGCGCCGCGTCGAGCGCTGGCTCTCCAGGCCGCGGAGCCGCTTCTTGAGCAGCGAGACTCGCGTGCGTGCGAGCCGTCGGTCGGTTTCGAGCTGGCTCTCTCCCGGCCCCCGCGTGCCGACGCCGCCGCCCAGGCGCTCGAGGTGCTTCCACATGCCCCGCATGCGCGGGAGGTTGTACTCGAGCTGGGCGAGCTCCACCTGGAGCTTGCCCTCGGCACTGCGCGCATGCTGGGCGAAGATGTCGAGGATCAGCTGCGTGCGATCGACGACACGCGTGCCGAGCTCGTCCTCGAGCGCGCGCTGCTGTGTCGGCGTGAGCTCGTCGTCGACGAGAAGAACCTCGGCCGACACGTTCCCGTACGCCACTCCGAGCTCGGTCAGCTTGCCCTTGCCAACATAGGTTCGCGCGTCTGGACGCGACCGGTGCTGTGCGAGCTCACCCACCGCAGCCGCCCCGGACGTGCGCGCCAGCTCGCGCAGCTCGTCGAGCTCGTCGGCCGCGTTCGAGCCCTTCGGCTGTACCGCGAGAAGGAACGCACGCTCCGGCTCCGCTCCTGGAGCGGGATCGGGCTGACGCGCGGTCACCGCGGGATTATGCCGCGGTACGCTCTCGCCGTGACCGCGCTCGCCGATCGCCTCGCAGCGCGGACGCTCGAGCTCGTGGACATCCCCTCACAGAGTGGGCACGAGCAGGCCATCCGCGAGCATGTGCTCGGCCTCGTTCCGCCGAGCTGGACTGCGGAATTCGCCGGCGACGAAGCTTTTCTGCTCGCCCCGCCACGACGGTCGAGCCTCCCGCTCATCGTGCTCGTGGCCCACTACGACACGGTTCCGGCCCAGGGAAACATGCCGGGCAGACGCGCCGCCGACGCCGTGTACGGTCTAGGCGCGAGCGACATGAAGAGCGGCCTGGCGGTTGCGCTCGAGCTCGCACGTGACCCGGACTTGCCTTCCGCTGCGTGCGACCTCGCGCTGGTGCTCTTCGGCCGTGAGGAGCTGCCGGCGGAGCACAACCCCCTCCCGGCCCTCTTTCATGCTTCGACGCTCGTCCACGAGGCTGCGCTCGCAGTCGTCCTCGAGCCGACCGACCTCACCATCGAGGCAGGGTGCCTGGGAAACGTCATCGCGCGACTCACGTTCCACGGGACCGGAGGCCATGCCGCGCGCCCCTGGCTCGCCGACAGCGCACTCGAGCGCGCCGTGCGCGGCGTCACCCCTCTGCTCTCGATCGAGCCGCGTCCTGCCCTTGTCGGCGGCCTCGAGTTCCGTGAGGTCGTGTCCTTCACGCGGCTGGAGGCTGGCATCGCGGACAACGTTATCCCTGGCACGGCGACAGCGACCTTCAACCTCCGGTACCCCCCGGATCGAGACGCGGCGGATGCCGAGGCCTACGTGGCCGAGCTGGTCCCCGACGGTGCGACGCTCGAGATCGTGGGCCACTCCCTTCCGGCGCGCGTCGTCGACTCGCCGGCGGTGCGCTCGCTGCAGTGCGCCGGGGAGCTGGCAGTGGGGCCGAAACAGGCGTGGACCAACGTCGCCGATTTCACGTCGCGAGGGATCGACGCCGTCAACTTTGGCCCGGGGCACACCGCGCTTGCACACCACCCGGACGAGCACGTGTCGATCGACGCCCTGGTGCGCGCGTATGAGGTGCTCCATCGCTTCCTCTCGTCGCCGATCGGAGAGGATGACCCTCAGTGACCCTTGAGGATCGCATCAACGGGCTGTGGGACGCGAACGAGGTCGACGAGACGGCCGTCGAGGAGGCGATCGCCGCGCTCGACCGGGGAGACGCACGCGTCGCCGTGCCCGGCAATGACGGCTGGGAGGTGAACGAGTGGCTGAAGAAGGCGATCCTCCTCTACTTCCGGCTTCGCAAGGTCGAGCCGATGGACGTCGGTGGGCTGCACTTCCTCGACAAGATCCCCCTCAAGTCCGACTACGCGGATCGCGGCGTCCGCGTCGTTCCCCCTGGAGTCGCCCGCTATGGATCGTTCCTGTCGCCGGGCGTCGTCCTCATGCCGGGGTTCGTGAACATCGGAGCGTGGGTCGGGCCGCGCACGATGATCGACACGTGGGCGACGGTCGGATCGTGCGCGCAGATCGGCGCGGACGTCCACCTCTCCGGAGGTGTGGGCATCGGAGGGGTGCTCGAGCCGCCTCAGGCCCAGCCGGTGATCGTCGAGGATGGCGCCTTCCTGGGCTCGCGCGCCGTTGTTGTCGAGGGCGTCGTGATCGGCGAGGGAGCCGTCATCGCGCCGAATGTCGTGCTCTCGGCGTCGATTCCCGTCATCGACGTCACCGGGTCGGAGCCGATCGAGCATCGCGGCTACGTGCCGCCGCGGTCGGTCGTTCTGCCCGGCACCCGACCGAAGGAGTATCCGGCGGGGCGCTACGACCTCCCTTGTGCGCTGATCGTGGGCTCACGAAGCCCGTCGACCGACCTCAAGACATCCTTGAACGACGTGCTCCGCGAGTTCGAGATCGCCACATGACTCGCGTCACCGAGATCGCATTGTTCACCGACGACGTCGAGGGTGTCTCGCGCTTCTACATGGATCTCACGGGCGCAAGACTTTCCTTGCGGTCGATCGGCATGCTTTCGCGACCCTGACGGTCGCCTCGTCGAGCTCGTCAGTCCTGGCTCGAGACCCGCTCGGCTGTGCCGACGAGCGTCGCGCGACCGCCGTGGAGGCGCACGACGAGGTCCCCTCCCGGGAAATGCACGAGCACCTCTCCGTCGCCGTGCGTGGCCGCCGCTACTGCGACGGCGCTCGTCCCCGAGGACTGCGTCTCCCCCACCCCTCGCTCCCATACGCGGGCGGTGACCTCGCCGCGAGCGTCGACGCGCACCACCTGCACGTTGGTGCGGTTCGGGAAACGCGGATGGCGCTCGAGCGCGGGCCCGATGTGCTCGATGTCTGCGGGGTCGCCGAGCACGACCGCGTGCGGGTTTCCGACGGACACCGGCGTGAGCACGACGCCGTCCAGCTCCTCGACCGCATCGACGCGCACCTCGCCCAGCTCCTGCTCGATGGCTCCGTCGGGCCGGATCCGTGTTGCGACCACGCGACTTCCGACCGTCACGTCGATGTGTAGCGCGCCGCTGCGTTCGGAGAGCCACGCCGCCGCGATCCTCGTCCCGTTCCCCGAGAGCTCCGCGAGCGACCCGTCGGGATTCCAGATGGCGATCTCAACGGTGTCGTCCGACGCCGCGAGCACCTCGAGGACGCCGTCGGTTTGACCGGCGAGCGCAGATGCGCCCCGGCGGTCGAGTCTGGCGCCCGTCTCGACGACGACGTAGGTGTTACCGAGCGCGCGCCACGTCGAGGATCGCATCCGTGACGTCCTCCGTCGGTCGCTCCCCGTCGATGGGCACCAGTCCTGGGATGCGAGCCATCCACTTGCGCTGATACGCCGCGTAGCGGCGCGTGCGCTGCACCAGCCGCTCGCGCGCCTCGG
>JBGSXQ010000172.1:0-3850 GCA_041751315.1 Gaiellaceae bacterium
GCGCGAGGAGGGGCTCGGCGAGCTACGCGCCGAGCTCGTCAAGTCGGCACCTGCACCGATCCTGCTCGTTCGTCGCGGCGAGCGCCCGGGCATGCTCGGAGCGCGCGACGACCTCACGCGTCTGCGCTGGTCGATCGTGCAATCCGGCGCGAAGGGTTGAAATGCGAGCCTCGGCGCAATAGCTTCACGACGTGCCGCTGAATCAGCCCCGTGATTCGAGCATCGCCATCGTCGGTGACGGTTTCGGCTCGCTCATCGTGTACGCCACCGCGGTCTACCTCGGTTTCCGGCCGGAGCAGATCACGATCTACGGCCCGAGCGACAGCGCGGTAGGCACGTACCAGCAGTTCGCGTTCAACCTCGGGCAAACGGTACTCCGCTCGGAGTCGGAGTCCCACTTCCTCCCTGCTGATTGGCCGACGTTCGCCGAGCTCGACGCCTGGGCTCGGCGCGACCCGTCCTTCCTCGTCCGCTCCGTCAGCCGAAAGTACAACCCGGGAGTGCCCGACATCCTCGCCGAAGCGGTCATCGTCCAGCGCGAGCTCGGGTGGAACGACAATCGCTACCCGTCTCGGGTCGGCTGGCTGCAGCGCGAGGGCGAGGGCACGATCAACCCGTACTTCGTGCTCTTCGACGAGGACGCGAACTTCATCGGTCGCGCGCGGCACGTCATGCTCGCGGTCGGTCACGGCCCGCTCTCCTTCCCGCCGGTCCTCGCCAAAGCCAAGGCCGATCCGGTCCTGGGGACGCGGATCGCGCAGGCCTATGAGGCGAAGGCGTACGACCCGGGCGGGCGGTACGTCGTCATCGGGGCCGGGATCGCGTCGGTCAACGAGTGGGCCAACATCATCGACACGGGAGCGAAGTGCATTTCGCTCACACGAAACCTGGTGCCGGACGAACAGGACCTGAACACGCCGCGCTGCCTCTTCGAGGCACTCGGCATCGACGTCTTCCAGGCCTTGACCTTCGACCAGCGCATAGCGTTCCTCGGCCAGATCCTCAAGGGGACGACGCCGAAGAGACGCAGCTGGCTCGAGCGTGTCGAGCGAGGTCGTCGCGAGGGCAGGTTCGACGCGCTGCTAGGCGAGATCGACCACGTCGAGGCCGGGCCGCTCGGGCTACGCATCCACGTCGTGAGCCGCCATGGGCCTGATCCCGGCTGGATGGACGTCACCGGTGTGGTCGCCGGGACCGGGTTCAACAAGTCGGCGTTGTCGCTACCGCTCCTCCGCCGGCTCATCCAGTTCTACGACGTTCCGTTCGACGAAGGCCGGGTCAAGCTCCAGTCCAACTGCGGCGTCCCCGGACTCGATCGTCCCGACTCGCGCTGCGCGATGATGGGGATCCACGCGAACGCGGTCGTCACGCACGGCGACACGATCGCCGGCCTGAAGTACATCGGCAGACGGTTCAGCGCGGACTGCTATCGCGCCGAGCTCGCCGCGGGAACCGTGCGTCGACGAGGCTTCCCCTCTCGCCTCCGAATGCAGTTCTCGCTGGCGCGTCGCTCTGCCCACGCGATCCGCCAGACCCGCGAGGTGGCCCAGCTCGCATGAGAAGAGGCCACGCCTGATGTGCCCGACGCCGCTCGGCCGTGTCGAGACGAGGACGTTCACGCTCATCGGGCCAGCGATCCTCGCGACGATCCTCTCGATCGCGACCGACAACGCCGGGTGGATCGTGACGATCGGCATCTTCTACCTGATGGGGGTCGCCCTCGACCTCGCGGTCTACCCGTACATCATCAAGTGGCAGCCGCCCTGGCTGACGTTCGTCCTCGCGGTCGGCGAGTTCGTCATCCTGTTCGTCCTCCTCAAGATTCTCGAGCCCGGCCAAGCGCCCTTCGGCACTCCTGCCGACCAGGCGCTTCTGGGAAGCGACGACTGGCGCCCGATCGCGCTCTACTGGGTGAGCTGGGTCATGGCCAACTGGACGAAGATCGTGATCCTGCCGCTCGTCTCCCTGTCCTGGATCGAGAACGGCGGCGAGTTCCGTACCGTCGGCTGGACGGTTCCGCCGGAGTATCAGTCGCTTCCGATCGTCCTCCAGGCCGAGCCGGCGGCGGCCCGGGGCCAGCTCGCGCGCGAGTTCTCCGGGGAATTCCACCCGTCGGGCCTGCGTCCGGCGCGACCGCTCACTGCGGTGCAGAAGGTTCCCGAGGCGCTCCTGCGGCGCTGAGGCACGATTGAAGCCGCGGCAGCACCGCTCAGATGTCGCCGCGGCCTCGGGTTTCGGTTTGGGCTGGACGTCGCTTCGTACGATCGGGAGTCAGAGAAGGCAAGCAAAATACGCAAACCGACTCTGTGGAAGGCCTTGAATCCCGTTGCCTGGAATGTCAAGCTCGGTACCTCGTGCCCAACCCGCCCGAGGTACTGGCACCGGTAGATGTATTCGCCTACGTCCTTGCCGACCTCGCCATCATCCTGATCGCGGCGCGGATCGTGGGACAGATCTTCGTCTGGCTCAAGCAACCGCGCATCGTGGGCGAGATCGTGGCCGGGATCCTCATCGGCCCGACACTCCTCGGTGGATCGCTCGCCAAGGCCCCACTTCCAGGCGTTCCCGCGGTCGACGGCTCCGGGCTCGTAAACGACCTCTACCCACTGCAGGCCTTCTCGTTCCTGGCCTTGATCGGGCAAGTCGGGCTCGTCTTCTACATGTTCCTTGTCGGGATCGAGCTGAACGAGCGCCTCCTCAAGGGTCGAGGAATGCAGATTGGCACGATGGCTGTGGTTGTCGTTGCGGTCCCGCTGGGACTCGGCTTCCTCTACGCGGCGATCTTCGACAGCTCCACCTGGAAGCCCGAGGGTGTCGACTACACGACGTTCGCGCTGTTCGTGGGAGCGGCGCTCTCCGTCACTGCGTTCCCAGTCATGGCGCGAATCCTCCAGGAGAAGGGGCTCTTAGCCGGCGAGATGGGGGCGGTAGGGGTCGGCTCGGCGGCTGTCGTCACCGTGCTCATGTTCCTGCTCATAGCGGCGGCGAGTGCCAGCGCCAAGGGCTCGGGCATCGCCGAGGAGACCGGCGTCAAGCTGCTGCTCACGGTTGGACTCATCCTCGGCCTCTTCCTGATTGCGCGCCCGCTGCTCGCCCTCGCGCTGCGCTACGTCCCAGAGGAGCGCTACCAGGACTCGATCATGGGCGCCATGCTGGTCGGCGCGCTCGCAACCGGCCTCGCCGCCGACCGGATCGGGATCAATGCGCTGGTAGGGGGCTTCCTGTTCGGCGTAGCCGTTCCTGCGAGCAAGCGGCTGGGGGAGGCCATCATCGAGCGCCTCTCCGACATGGTGATCCTCTTGTTCCTGCCCGTGTTCCTGGCCGTTTCCGGATTGCGAACGGACTTCCGGCTGCTGGACACCGGCCTGATCGTCGGCATCCTCGTCTTCCTGGCGCTCATGATTCTCGGCAAGTGGGGAGCCGGCTACCTGACCGGGCGCGCCGTCGGACTCCAGGGCCACCAGGCGCACACGCTCGGTGTGCTGCTCAACTGCCGCGGACTACTGATTCTCGTGGTTGGGATCATCGGTCTCCAGCTGGGCGTCATCACACCCGAGCTCCAGGTCGTCTTCGTGATCGGAGCGATCGTGACGACGCTGATGACCGGGCCGCTCGTCGATATCTTCGTGCGGAAGGAGCCGGTGCCGGAGGACGTCGACCGGCGCACCTCGGGCGTGGCGATCCTCGAAGTCGACGACCTCCGCAGCTCGGGCGTCGCGGGTCTCGAGCGCTAGCCGCGCCCGCAGTGGACGAGCGCGTTCAGGCAGTCGTCGACGAGCTTGCAGAGCGCGCTCGGCGTCCAGGCGTTCACGAAGTCCGCGTGCGTCGAGTACTGGCCGCCGGTCGCCTC
>JBGSXQ010000173.1:0-4292 GCA_041751315.1 Gaiellaceae bacterium
GCAGCTTGTCGCCGGAGAAGCAGACGAGGTCGGCGCCCGCGCGCAGGCTCTCCGCAGGGGTGGACTCGTCGCCCACCTGCGCGAGCGCTCCGGAGCCGAGGTCGTCCACGAGCGGACGTTCGTGCCGGCGTGCGACCTCCGAGAGCTCGGCGAGTCGGGGACGCTCTGCGAAGCCGACGACGCGGAAGTTGGACTGGTGCACGCGCAGCAGGATTGCGGTCTCGTCTCCGATGGCTCGCTCGTAGTCGGATGCCCTCGTTCGGTTCGTCGTCCCCACCTCGACGAGTCGCGCGCCCGAGCGTGCGAGAACATCCGGAATGCGAAATCCGTCGCCGATCTCGATGAGCTCGCCACGCGAGACCACCACCTCGCGCCCTTCGGCGAGCGCGGCGAGCGCGAGCAGAACGGCGGCAGCGTTGTTGTTCACGACGAGCGCGGCCTCGGCCCCCGTGAGCCGGTGGAGAAGCGATGTGAGGTGATCCTGTCGCGATCCGCGCTCCCCACGCGCGAGGTCGTACTCGAGGTTCGAGTAGCCCGACCCGACCTCGGCGACCCGCGCCAGCGCCGCCGCCGCAAGCGGTGCGCGGCCGAGGTTCGTGTGGACGAGGACGCCTGTCGCGTTGAGCACTCGCCGGAGAGACGGCTCGCGCGCGTGCCCGAGCTCTTCGAGCACCGCGTCGAGGATCGGCCCGGGGTCGTTTCCGGCTCCGATCTCCTCACGCGCCCGATCGAGAGCGGCACGCGCGGCTACAACCGCCAGCTCGCGCGGCTCGGAGGCAAGCCGCTCGTCGCGCAGCAACTCGTCCACGGACGGCAGATCGCGAAGCTTCACGCGGAGAGTGTAGGAACGAGCTCGCGCAGGAGCGAGGTCAGCGTGGTGCCGGCTCGCGCGCCGATCTCCAGCACGGCCTCGTGGTCGATCTTCTCAGGAAGGACGCCCGCGGCCATGTTCGTCACGACCGAGACGCCGAGAACGCGAATCCCCATGTGCCGCGCTGCGATGACCTCCTGCACGGTCGACATCCCCGCAAGATCGCCGCCGACCGCGCGCAGGAAGCGAATCTCGGCGGGCGTCTCGAACTGCGGGCCGAGCCACGCGGCATACACGCCTTCGCCGAGATCGATTCCCAGCCGTGCCGCAACGTCCGCCGCGCGCTCGCGCAGCTCCGGGTCGTACGCATCCGACATGTCCGGGAAGCGCGGCCCGAGCGAGTCGTCGTTCGGACCGACGAGCGTGGACGTGCCCTGCAGGTTCACGTGGTCGGAGATGAGCACGAGCTGGCCGACGTGAAACTCGGGATCGATGCCTCCGGCCGCATTCGTGACGACGAGCGAACGGATCCCGAGGCGTCCCAGCACGCGCACGCCGAAAGCCACACGGTCGGCGGAGAGCCCCTCGTAGAGATGAGCCCGACCGCGCATCATCGCGACCGGGACGCCCGCCACGCTGCCGAGGACGAGCAGCCCCGCATGCCCGATCGCGGTCGAGACGGGCCAGCCCGGGATCTCGCCGTACGGGATCTCGACGCGCTCCTCGACCTCGTCCGCGAGCCCGCCGAGACCACTGCCGAGGATCAGCCCGACGCGCGGCTCGAGGTCTGTCGTCTCACGGATCCGGGCGACGGCGGCATCGAGGCTCACGCCGAGCCCTCCGCGAGGCGGTTCTCGTAGTGCGAGACGACGAGCTCGACGGCGCGCTCGGGCTCGTCGCAACGAAGCAGCCCGGCGAAGTCCTCCGGTGAGATGAGCCCGTCGTCGAGCATCTCCTCCCAGTAGTCGGAGTCGTAGAGCACGATCGGGAAGTCGCCGATCTTCCGCGTCTGGCGCAGCGTGAGTGCCTCCCACAGCTCGTCCTGCGTCCCGAACCCGCCGGGAAAGATCACGAACCCCTCCGCCGCCTTCACGAACATGACCTTGCGCACGTGGAAGTGGTCGAAGGTCAGCGCGAGATCGCACCAGGGATTGAGCCCCTGCTCGAACGGAAGCTGGATGTTGAAGCCGATCGATAGCCCGCCCGCCTCCTGGCACCCGCGATTCGCGGCCTCCATGACGCCCGGCCCGCCGCCGGTGACGACGGCGAACCCCGCCTCGGCGAACGCCTCTCCCGTCGCGCGTGCCTCCTCGTAGGTGTCCGATCCCTCGAGCACGCGCGCCGAGCCGAAGATCGACACCGCCGGCCGGTCGATCTTCTGGATCAGCTGGAAGCCAGCGAGGAACTCTGACGCGATCAGCGACACGTCTGCTGCCAGCGTCTCCTGGGTCCGCCGGAAGAACCGACGTTGCGCGACGCCGTCGGCCATCAGAAGCCGCGCTCGACGTATGTCGCCGACATCGCGAGGGCCAGCGCGGCCACGAGCCCGAGGTACACAACGCCGACCGTCACCCGCTGGGCGATCGTGAGCCGGTAGTAGTCCCCTGCCTCGCCGCGCTCGCGCCACCGCCGCCAGAGGTCGAGCCCGCCGAGGACGACGATGATCAGCAAGAGCGGATTCGGCCGGAGGGCGACGAGGCCGACCATCATCAGCAAGCCGACGAACCAGAGTGCCGGATGAAGCGCGCCGGCCGCCCGTCCTCCGTCGAGCGGCACGATCGGGATGAGGTTGAACAGGTTGAGGAAGAAGCCGATGAAGGCGAGCGCCATGAGCAGCTCGGACCCGGTCGCCTCGGCGACGATCCAGCACCCCAGCGCACCGACCGAGCCGATGATCGGGCCGGCGAGCGCGACCTTCGCCTCGGCCCAGGCGTCGTCGGGCAGCTCCTTCATCCCGATGACGGCACCGAGGAACGGGATGAAGAGCGGCGCGCTCGCGGGAACCCCCTGCCGCCGCAGCTCGAGCACGTGCCCGAGCTCGTGGACGAAGATAAGGAGCACGAACCCGACCGCGAACGGGAGTCCCCAGATCCACGCGTACGCGGCGATGGACACGCCCATCGACAGGCCGGTCGTCACCACCTTCAGCTTCAGCAAGAGCCCGCCGAACTTCACGACGAGGAACCCGAGCGCGATCAGCGGCGCCACGAGCTTGCGGGCGAGGTCGTAGAGCCCCGAGCGCGGCCGGATCGGCTCGTACCCGCGGTCGCCGTCGCCGTACGGATCGGGGTCCGGGAAGCTGGGCGCCTCCGGCGCTTCGCGAGCTCTGTACCGCCTCGCCTCGGCCTCTCGGTACGCGCGCTCCGCGTCCTCGAGCTCCCTGGGCCGATCGATGCCGGTCATGCCTCGCCCGTTGTCACGTCCGTCGGTCTCAGACGTCGAGGCGCGTAGGTGGATTCACTCCGCCGAAGCGCACGGAAGCGCCTGCGCGTGCACGGCGCAAAGGAGGGGGCGCACGGGGGAACCATGGGTTCCCCCGTGATCAGGAGCCCTGCCCGATCCACTCTTCTCCTCCGACGTAGGTCTCCTTCTTCCAGAGCGGAACGGAGACCTTCAGCTCGTCGATCGCCTCCTTGCAGGCGGCGAGGGCGGCGGCGCGGTGCGGCGAGGAGACGGCAATGACGACACTCGTCTCCCCGATCTCGACGAGGCCGACGCGGTGGTGGATGGCGACGCGACACAGCTCGTGGCGCTCGCTCAGCCGGACGGCGAGGTCGGCCATGACCTGCTCGGCCATCCCCTCGTAGGCCTCGTACTCGAGATGGATCACCTCGCGCCCGCGCGAGTGCGCACGCGTCGTCCCGATGAACGTGGCGATCGCTCCCGCGCTGTCGTCCCGGACCTCGGCAACGGCTGCATCCACCGAGAGCCGATCGGCGGACAGGCGGAAGTCGCCCCCAGACACGGGCGGGATCACGGCCACCTCGTCGCCGTCGTGCACATGCTCCGAGCGCTCGACATACGCGCGATTCCGCGCGTAGAGGAGGCCGGGAGGCTCATCGCCGAGGCCGAGCTGCTCCCATACGTCGCCCACCGTCGCACCGTCGGCGAGCGGCACCTCGAGCGCTCCTGCGCCCGCGCGCTCGCGCAGCCCGGCGAACAATCTGATGCGCACGATCACGCGCCGGAGCGTAGCCGCCGGTTGCCTCCGCGCCCGTGACATGTTAGGTCCACACCATGGAGACGCTCACCGGCGCCAATCTGAACGAGCGCGTGTACGAGGAGCTTCGCGCGCGCATCCTCACGCGGCAGGAAGTCGCCGGCTCGAAGCTCAGCCTCCACGCGCTGGCCGACGAGCTCGGCGTCTCACGCAGCCCAGTCCATCACGCTCTCACGCGACTCGTGTCCGACGGCCTCCTCACCGTGCGACCACGACGCGGGTACTACGTCGCGCCCGTCACCGCGCGCGCCGTCGCCGAGG
>JBGSXQ010000174.1:0-3469 GCA_041751315.1 Gaiellaceae bacterium
CGGGCCGGCCGACGCGCGGGCGGGCGCTCCGTGGCGCGGCTGTACGCTCGCACGATGGCGATGTCTGAGTACGTGCGTGCGTTGCGTGAAAGGGTTGGTCACGACCTGCTGTTTTGGCCGGCAGTCGCGTGTCTGATCCGCGACGGTGAAGGGCGGTTCTTGTTCGTCCGGCACGTCGAGGGTCGTTGGACATTCCCGGCCGGCGCCATGGACCCTGGGGAGACGCCGGCGGAGGCTGCGCGCCGCGAGACGCTGGAAGAAGCATCCATCGAGGTTGAGCTGCTTCGCATCGTCGGTGTCTTCGGGGGCTACCCGGACTTCCGCTTGACGTACCCGAATGGCGATCAGGCGGCGTGGGTGTCGGTCCTCTTCGAAGCACGCATCACCGACGGCATCCCGGAACCCGGCGACGACGAGACTGCCGAAGTGCGGTGGGTGGCGCTCGAGGACGCGTTCGGCCTCGACATCACAGCCTCGACGCGGCACATGCTGGAATGCGTGCGCGACAACCGAGCGTTCGACGCGTAGCGGACTTGACTTCGTATAGCACCGTGGCAACACGTGCACTTCGAGGGACGGAACAACTGCCGGGGCCGTCTCTACGATTGATGGGTGCCACCCGACTTCTTGAACAGCCGCGAAGACGCCATCCTGCTTTGGGCCGCGGCGCTTCTTAGTTTCGTCCTGTACAAGAACTTCCGGGGCGTCGGCGGGTCGATGCTGGCCGTCGTGCGGGCCGCGTTGCATCCCAAGCTCCTGCTTCTGTTCGGATCGGCGCTCGCGTACTCGGCGTTTGTCGTCTACGCAGCAAGCAGGCTTGGCCTGTGGCACACGCCGGCCCTGAAGGTGACCGTGTACTGGTTCGTCGGGACGGCGGTAGTCCTTGCCGGCAGCGCGCTTACTGACGGGGCGCGAGACCGACGGGCGTACGTGCGGAAGGTCTTGCGACGCGTACTCGCAGTGACGATCGTGGTCGAGTTCGTCGTCGGTGTGTATTCGCTGCCGCTCGTGTTGGAGATCGCACTTGTCGGCACAGCGATCGTCTTCACGTGTGTGCAGGTCGTCGCAATGCACGATCCGAAAACGACACCAATAACGAGGAAGTTCATTGATGGGGTCTTGATTGCGGTGGGTCTCATCTGGTTCGGATACTTCGCGCTCCGAGTCATCGCCGACGCCAGCGGATTCCTGACTCGTGATAACGCGGAGGACTTCTTCGTCGCGCCGATGCTGACCCTGGCGCTCGTGCCCTTCCTGCTCGGAGCCGCGTGGCTCTCACGCCGTGAGCAGGAGAACCTCCGTCGCCGTTTCGAAGCCCGCGCAGCCTCGGCACGCGGCAGCAACTTGACAGACCGGCGAGCCGCCTGACATAGTTCCGCAGGTGGCAGACAAAGTTTCGCAGGGGACAGACCGTGTCAGGGGTAAGGAACGCCGCAGAGATGCGCTGCTTACGCACTGCATCACGCGCGCCGTCCTTCACGACCATGGGGGCCTCGACGCTGCCATGGAGAAGTACGGGCCGCATGGCGAACGCCTGTCGAAATGGGGCGCTCTCAGGGCCGCGGCGAGGGTGACTCCAAAGGCGTCGCGGGTCGCGGCGTTCATCGTCATGTGGGCCGTCGCCATGCGCGACGAGGGCGTGGATGACTACTCGATCACGCAATACCAGCACTACTGGAACGAAGGGGAGCGGCAGGCGTATCGAACCCAGGGCGAGTTCCGTGATCTTTGGCCGGAGTACGAGACGCCGAACGAGCTTGCCCGCCAGCTTGTGACGCACCTCGATGCCTCAACGTCCAAGCGTGACATAGCGACGCTCCCCTCTCGACTACAGGTGACAGCGTGACGGCGGAGCGACATGTGTTGACTGTCGCCGAAGCCGCAGCGAGAACGCCGTTCTCGACCAAAACAGTCCTTCGTGCGCTCGTCGCGCGTGAACTCATCGGCTCGAAAGTGCGCAACCGGTGGCTCATCCGGCCGGCCGACCTGGACGCATGGCTCGACTCAGGTCGCCGCGACTCCGCTGTCAATGCGCCCCAATTGTCTCGGCGGCCGTCACCCGTGGGTTCGACGGATCGGCTCCGCGCGATCGAGGGGGCGGCATGAGCGTCAGCTTCGACAAGCGGACGAGGAAGCATGTGGTGCGGTGGCGCGCGACCGGGCGGCACTACTCCCGGTCGTTCACACTCAAGGCGGACGCGGAGCGCTTCGACCGAGAGCAGAAGCGTGCGAAGGAGCTTGGCGCGCTCTTCGATCCAAGGCGAGGCTGCGAAACGCTCGCCGAGGTGATCGAACTGTGGTGGGCGAGCCACGTTGCGGGTCTCCAACGGAACACGCGGGACGGTTACCGGCTGACCTGGACACGCCACATTCGCCCACAGCTCGGCGACGTCGCCATTCGCGACCTCACACCAGGCCGTGTTGATGCTTTCCGGGAGGGACTGGCGAAGGCGGGGGTCGGTGAAGCAACAATCGCGAAGTCGCTCGCGGTGCTCTCAGGCGTGTTCCGGTTCGCCGTGCTGCGAGGGCTCATCGACGCCAACCCGGTGCGAGAAGTCAAAGCGCCGCGGCCACGTCGCGCAAGGTTCGTCTTAGCTGCGACACCCCTAACGATCGAGCGGGTGCGTGTGACCCTTCTCGCGCCTGGACGCCTCCGTGACGCAATGCTCGTCTCGACGCTTGGATACGCCGGCGTGCGACCGGGGGAAGCGCTCGCGCTGCGCTGGGCGGACGTGCACCGGGCGTCGCTCGTCATCGAGCGCGCGGTCGCCAAGGGCGACATCAAGGCGACAAAGAACGAGCGACTACGCGCCGTGCGTTTGCTCGGTCCTCTTTCCGTAGACCTAGCCCTCTGGCGCAGCGCGTCGAAGTACGCGGGCGATGACGACTACGTCTTTCCGAACAGGCAGGGCAAGGTGTGGGGCGAGTACGACTGGGACAACTGGCGAGATCGAGTATTCCGTCCCGCGGTGGAAGCGGCCGGAGTCGTCATTGGTCGCCCCTACGACCTGCGGCATTCGTTCATCTCGCTGCTGATTCATGAAGGGCGTTCGCTGGCTGATGTAGCCGTCCAAGCCGGCGATTCGGTCGCGACTATTGCCAGCACGTACACGCACGTGTTCGTGGAGGCCGAGGGGCTTCCTCGCGAGCCGGCCCGGGGCGTGATCGAGGCGGCGCGGGACGCGCTGGGTGTGCGTCAGCTGTACGTTGACCTCGGGTTCGCTGAACCTGACGACGCCCGTGAACCCGCATCAGAGCTGGAAGCCGACGCCCGGACTCGAACCGGGGACCCCTTCATTACGAGTGAAGTGCTCTACCAGCTGAGCTACGTCGGCGGAGGGCGGTCAGTGTAGCGCCGCCCCGGTGGCCGATCCCGCCGCGACGGCTCACGCATGAACTGCCGGCCGCAGCTCGCGGCCGACGCGGACGAAGAGCGCCTCGAGCGCGAGCGTGGGGTTCAGGTTGAACT
>JBGSXQ010000175.1:0-7556 GCA_041751315.1 Gaiellaceae bacterium
CCGCGCGCGGGCTCGCCGAGGCCGAGAACGAGCTCGCCGGAATGCTGCGGCAGGGTCGCCGCGTCGTCGTCACGTTCCCGCACCAGGGCGAGGCGCTGCGTACGCAACGGCTTCTTCGCAAGGTGGAGGCGACCGTCGTCGAGCGCATCGACGAGCTCTCCAACGACGCTGTCCTGAGCTTCGTCGTCAGCCCGGCGCGCCGCGGCTTCGTCTGGCGCGATCTCCGCCTCGCCGTGCTGCCCGACACGCAGGTCTTCCGCAAGCGCCCTCCGCGTGTCGACACGCGTCTCGGGCGTGCGCTGCAGTCTTTCGCCGACCTCCGCGTGGGCGACTACGTCGTCCACGAGGATCACGGAGTCGGAAAGCTGCTCGGCTTCGAGACCAAGGACGTCGCCGGGGTGACACGCGATTACCTCTTCCTCGCCTTCCGCGGGGACGATCGACTGTACGTCCCGCACGAGCAGATCGCCAAGGTCTCCCGGTACATCGGAGCCGACGCGAAGGCGCCGTCGCTCTCCAAGCTCGGCGGCAAGGCCTGGCAGAACCTCAAGAGCCGCGCACGCGAGTCCGTGCGCGAGCTGGCCGGCGAGCTGCTCGCGCTCTACGCGCAGCGCCGGCAGGCCGTCGGCCAGGCCCTCGATCTCACGAACGAATGGCTGGAGCGTCTCGAGAGCGCGTTTCCGTACCGCGAGACGGAAGATCAGCTGCAGGCGATAGAGGCCGTGAAGGAAGACCTCGAGGACGGAAGGCCGATGGATCGCCTCGTGTGCGGCGACGTCGGCTTCGGCAAGACAGAGGTGGCGGTGCGCGCCGCCTTCGCCGTGGCGCTCAACGACCGGCAGACGTTGGTGCTCTGCCCGACCACGATCCTCGCGGAGCAGCACTGGAACACCTTCCGCGAGCGCTATCGCGACTTCCCCGTGCGGGTGGAGATGGTCTCGCGCTTCCGCAGCCGGGCGGATCAGAAGCGCGTCCTCGACGACTTCAAGGAAGGCAAGGTCGACGTCCTCGTCGGTACACATCGCGTCCTCTCGCGTGACGTGATCCCCAAGAACCTCGGGCTCGTCGTGCTCGACGAGGAGCAGCGCTTCGGGGTCGCCCAGAAGGAGCTCTTGCGCTCGCTCCGGCTCGAGGTCGACGTGCTCGCGCTCTCCGCGACGCCGATCCCACGGACGCTGCACATGTCGCTGTCCGGCCTGCGGGACATCTCGATCATCGAGACGCCTCCGCGAGGAAGGCGCCCCGTGCGCACGGCGGTCGGGGAGTACGACGAGGAGCTGATCAAGACCGCACTCGAGCGGGAGCACGAGCGCGGTGGGCAGTCCTTCTATCTGCACAACCGGGTCGAGACGATCGACGAGGCGCGACAGAAGCTCGAGGAGCTCTGTCCGGGGCTGCGCTTCCTCGTCGCCCACGGGCAGATGTCGGAGAAGGATCTCGAGGAGCGGATGCACGCGTTTCTCGCCGGCGATGCGGACGTCCTCGTGTCGACGACGATCATCGAGTCGGGGATCGACATCCCGCAGGCGAACACGCTCGTCGTCGAGCGCGCCGACATGCTCGGGCTCGCCCAGCTTTACCAGATCCGAGGACGGGTGGGCCGCTCGGACGTGCTGGCCTACGCGTACCTCTTCTATCCCGACGCATCCGAGCTGACGCCGGAGGCCCGCGCGCGGCTCTCGACGCTCGCCGACCACACGGAGCTCGGAGCCGGGTTCCAGATCGCGATGCGCGACCTCGAGATTCGTGGCGCGGGAGACCTGCTCGGGCCCGAGCAGTCCGGGCACGTCGCCGCACTCGGGTTCGAGCTGTACGTGGAGATGCTCGACGAGGCAGTGGCCGAGCTCACCGGCCGGCGACGTGCCGCCGCTCGCCCCGTCCGAGTGGACGCTCGGGTCGACGCGTACGTCCCCGCGTCGTACGTCGCAGCAGAGGCGCTCAAGATCGACCTCCACCGTCGCATCGCCCTCGCCGAGGACGAGGACGAGCTCCGCGAGCTCGTCTCTGTCACGGAGGATCGCTACGGCCCGATTCCCGAGCCGGTGGAGAACCTCTTCGCCATCCAGGAGGCGAAGCTGAAGCTCGCGCGCCTCGGCGCCGATTACCTCGTCTTCCGTGGTGGCCGTGTCACGGTCGGGCCGCTCGCTCTCGGCTCGGTAGAGGTGCGTGCGCTCGTCGCAGCCTCGCCGACCCTCATCTACTCGACCTCGAAGCGCGAGGTCTCGCTGCGCGTCGAGACTCTCAAGGATGCGCTGGAGCTACCCGATGCTATTGTCCGGGCCCGCGTGGCCGCCTGAACGAGCGGCCATTTCTTCGGTCCTGAGCCGATGACCTCGCAGCTTTCGAACAGTCCGCAACCCGTGCCTAACACCGCCTTGGCTATAAGACTCGGGTCTTGACGAGCGTCATGAAGACAACGCTTGCGCTTCTCCTCGCCACCGTCGCGTTGACCGCGGCGGCGTGCGGCGGCGGCTCCGACAGCGTTCCCACGGGCGCGATTGCGGTTGTGAACGGGACCGAGATCTCGAAGAAGGAGCTCGACGAGCTGGTCGCTCAGGCCAAGAAGGGCTACGAGGCGCAGAAGCAGGAGTTCCCCAAGGCGGGAACCCCGGAGTTCCAGAGCATCCAGACGCAGTACGTCGCGTACCTGGTCGAGCTCGAGGAGTTCCGGCAGGAAGCCGAGGAGCTCGGCGTGGCGGTCTCCGACGACGACGTGAACGCGGCCGAGGAGGAGCTCATCAAGACGCGTTTCGAGGGGAAACGCGCCGAGTACGAGAAAGCGCTCGAGGCGCAGGGCTTCACTCCCGAGCAGTACCGCGAGAAGGCGCTCGAAGTCTCCGCGCTCTCGAAGAAGCTCTTCGACGCGGTCACGAAGGATGTCAAGGTCACCGACCAGGAGATCCTCGAGTACTACACGCAGAACCAATCGCAGTACGGCACGCCCGAGTCGCGCGACGTCCGCCACATCCTCATCTCCGAGAAGAACGGTGACGAGGTCGACTTCGCTGCGAGCAAGACGAAGGCGGATGCCATCTACGCGCAGCTCTCGTCAGGCGCGAGCTTCGCGGCGCTCGCCAAGGCAGAGTCCGAGGATCCGGGGAGCAAGGACGCCGGCGGCAAGCTCACGATCTCGCGGGGCCAGACCGTGCCGGAGTTCGACAAGATCTCGTTCGAGCTCGACAAGGGAGAGCTGTCCAAGCCGGTCAAGACGCAGTACGGCTACCACGTCATCGAAGCCGTCTCCGACGTGCGCAAGGCGACGACGACGCCGCTCGACAAGGTGCGGGCCTCCATCCGCGCGCAGCTGCTCCAGCAGAAGCGCAACGAGGACATGCAGGCGTGGGTCGAAGCCCTGCGCAAGCGCTACGAAGGCAAGGTGAGCTACGCGGCAGGCTACGCGCCGCCCGAGCTCCCCGACGCGCCGACCGAGACCCAGTAGCCTCAGATCCGATGAGTCTCGCCGAGGCGCTCCTCGACCTCCAGGAGCTCACCCGGCAGCTGCGCCGCGAGTGCCCCTGGGACCGGGAGCAGACCGTTGCGACGATCGTCCCGCACACCGTCGAGGAGGCGTACGAGGTCGCCGACGCCGCCCTCGCGTCGGACGATGGCGCGCTCCACGGGGAGTTGGGAGACCTTCTCTTCCAGGTCTACTTTCTCTCGCTTCTCCTCGAGGAACGAGGCGCAGGCGACCTCGAGTCGGTTGCTCGCGACGTGCATGCGAAGCTCGTCCGCCGGCATCCGCACGTCTTCGGCGACGCGGAGGCACGGACGGCCGGTCGCGTGCGCGAGCGCTGGGAGGCGTTGAAGACCGAGCAGGAGGGCCGCGAAGGCATCTTCCACGACGTCCCGGAGGCGCTTCCGGCGTTGCTCCAGGCACGCAAGGTGCAGCGCCGCGCCGCGGTCGTGGGCTACGACTGGCCGGATCTCACCGGCCCTCTCGAGAAGGTGCAGGAGGAGCTCGGCGAGCTCCAGGAGGCCGTCGCACGAGCGGGCCTCCCGACTCCCGAGACCGAGCCCGATGCCGCGACCTTCGACGAGATCGGTGACCTCCTGTTCACCGTCGTGAACGTCGCTCGTCGCCTCAACGTCGACCCCGAGCTGGCGCTCCGTGCGACGACGCGTCGCTTCACCGGGCGCGTCGATCTCGCCGTGGAGCTGGCGGATGCTGCGGGCGAGGACTGGCGCACTCTCGACCTCGCGGCTCAGGACGCCTACTACGACCGTGCCAAGGAGGCGCGCACATGACAGCCATCGCGACCGTTCACGCCCGACAGCTCCTCGACTCTCGAGGCAACCCGACGCTCGAGGTCGACGTGCGCCTGACGTCGGGAGCGTTCGGGCGCGCCGCGGTTCCCTCCGGGGCCTCGACGGGTGAGCACGAGGCGGTCGAGCTCCGCGATGGCGATCCCGCCGTGTACCTCGGCAAGGGTGTGTCGCAGGCAGTAGCCAACGTCAACGGCGAGCTGTCCAGCGCGATCGTCGGCCTCGACGCCGGCGACCAGCGTGCGCTCGACGCCGCCATGATCGGGCTCGACGGCACACCGACGAAGAGCCGACTCGGTGCGAACGCCATCCTCGGTTGCTCACTGGCGTCGGCCAAGGCGGCTGCCGCAGATGCCGGCCAGCCGCTCTATCGCTGGCTCGGTGGGAGCGACGCTCGGACGCTGCCGGTGCCGCTGATGAACGTGATCAACGGCGGCGCCCACGCCCAGAACCGGCTCGACCTGCAGGAGTTCATGGTCGTGCCGGCGGGTGCGGCGACGTTCTCCGAGGCGCTGCGTATCGGCGCAGAGGTGTTCCACGCCCTCAAGGGCGTGCTCCACGAGCGCGGCTTCGCGACGGGAGTGGGGGACGAGGGTGGATTTGCGCCGGATCTCGGCTCGACGGCCGAGGCGATCGAGGCGATTCTCGACGCCGCGGCCCGGGCGGGGCATCGCGAGCGGATCGCGATCGCGCTCGACCCGGCTGCCAGCGAGGTATTCCGCGACCGCGCCTACCACCTTCCCGGCGAGGGGCGAACACTCGAGCCGGCAGAGCTGATCGACTTCTACGGCTCGCTCGCCGATCGCTACCCGGTCGTCTCCATCGAGGACGGCCTCGACGAGAACGGGTGGGACGACTGGCACCGGTTGACCGAAGCCCTCGGAGATCGAGTTCAGCTCGTCGGGGACGACCTCTTCGTCACGAACGTCGAGTTCCTTCGACGTGGCATCGAGAAGGGCGTTGGCAACGCGATCCTCGTGAAGGTCAACCAGATCGGCACGCTCACCGAGTCGCTCGACGTCATCGAGCTGGCGCGCGCCGCCGGCTATGCGACGGTCATCTCGCATCGATCCGGCGAGACCGAGGACACGACGATCGCGGACCTCGCAGTTGCCGTGAACGCCGGCCAGATCAAGACGGGCGCACCGTCACGGAGCGATCGTGTGGCGAAGTACAACCAGCTGCTTCGCATCGAGGAGGAGCTCGGTGACGATGCGGTGTATCCCGGCTGGGCCGCGTTTCGCAGGCGCTAGCCTGGACCGATGCCTCCCGAGCGAAGGACGAAGATCGTCGCCACGATCGGCCCGGCGTCGAACGACGAGGAGACGCTCGCCGCGCTCGTCGATGCGGGCATGGACGGCGTCAGGCTCAACTTCTCGCACGGGACGCAGGACGAGCACGAGCTCAGCGCGCGGCGTGCCCGCGCCGTCCAGTCCGAGGTGGGCCGCCCCCTCGCGCTGATCGCCGACCTCCAGGGCCCGAAGATTCGGGTGGGCGACCTCGACCGCCCGACCGAGCTCGAGGTGGGCGACTCCATCGTCGTCGCGGGGCAGGAGGCGTGTGGCCGCGACGATCTCCCGGTGGCACCGGACGTGCTCGGCTCCGTCCTCGAAGCGGGCGACGAGATCCTCATCGACGACGGCCTCGTGCGGCTTCGCGTCGAGCGGCTCGAGGGCTCGCGCGCCGTCTGTGAGGTCGTCATGGGGGGCATCGTCGAGCCGCACAAGGGTGTCAACGTGCCGGGCGTCCCCCTGCCAGTGCCCTCCTTGACGGAGAAGGACCTCGTGGACCTCGACTTCGCGCTCGGTCTCGGCGTCGACTACGTCGCGCAGTCGTTCGTGCGGACGCACATGGACGTCATGGCGCTCAGGTCTCGCATCGAGGCAGCCGGGTCGCATGCCTGGGTGATCGCGAAGATCGAGCTCAAGGAGGCGGTCCTGCAACTCGAGTCGATCCTCGACGCGTCCGACGCCGTGATGATCGCTCGCGGCGACCTGGGCGTCGAGATCGGAGCCGCCGAGGTGCCGCTCATGCAGAAGGCGATCATCCTCGGCGCGCTCGAGCGGGGAAAGCCCGCGATCACCGCGACGCAGATGCTCGAGACCATGATCCATCGCCCTGAGCCGACGCGCGCGGAGGCGTCCGACGTCGCCAACGCGATCCTCGACGGAACCTCCGCGCTCATGCTCTCGGCCGAGACCGCGGTCGGGGAGTACCCGGTCGAGGCAGTTGAAACCATGGTGCGCATCGCACGCGCGGTCGAGCCGAGCCTCGGGTACCGGCACCAGCTCCCGTCCGCGCTCGACGAGCCGACGGTCGGGCGCGCGATGTCGAACGCCGCATGCGACCTGGCCGAGGCGCTCGGCGCGAAGGCGATCCTCGTCCCGACCTTCACCGGCCGAACCGCGTCCGCCGTCGCACGGCTGCGCCCCCGCAGGCCGGTGGTTGCACTGACGCACGTTGCGGCCTCACTCCAGCACATGGCGATCGAGTGGGGGGTGACACCGCTCCAGATCCCCGAGGTGACGGATGTCGACGAGCTGTGGCGACTCTCGATCGGAGCAGCGCGAGACGCCGGGATCGTGGAGGTCGGCGATCGCGTCGTCCTCACCGCGGGCACCGCCGTGAACATCCCCGGCTCGACCAACGTCATCAAGGTCGACGTCGCGTAACCGGGAGGGTCGGACGTCTGCGCGTTGAAATCGAGCGGCGTGGCGGAGAAGGGAAAGCGGCGCAAGGCGAAGCCGCGCATCGGGCGAAGACGGCTACGGCTGCTGTGGGCGATCGGGATCGTCGGGATCGCCGTCTACCTCTACTACCGGCCGATCGCGTCGTACGTCGAGACGCGCAACGACCTCGCCTCGCGCCACGCTGAGGTCGAGACGCTCCGCCTCGTGCGCGCCGAGCTCGAGCTGCGCCTCGTCAACACGACGAGCGTCAACTCGCTCGAGCGTGAAGCTCGCCGGATCAACTACGTCAAGCCAGGGGAGCGCCTTTTCGTCGTGAAAGGCATCCCGGCCTGGCGGAAGGCGCGAAGCGCCACCAGCGGTCGGCCGTAGGCTTCTCGCCATGGACGATCGCGCGGTCGTCGAACGGCAGCTCGGACGCACCCCGCGTGCGTTCGGACGCGTTGCTGTCCGCTGTCCGTTCGGATTGCCCGCGGTGACCGAGCAGCTGCCCTACGACAGCCGCGGCGAGCCCTTCCCGACCATGTACTACCTCACCTGCCCTCACCTCGTCGCTGCCGTCGCGCGGCTCGAGGCCGCCGGCGGGGTGGAGCGCTGGAGCGCGGC
>JBGSXQ010000176.1:0-2351 GCA_041751315.1 Gaiellaceae bacterium
TGCCGCGTTTCATCACGGGCGCTCGCGAGCCTTCCGCAAGAGCACGTCGCTCGAGAAGGCGTTGCGCGCGGCCGAGGAGTTCGCGACCGGCGACTACGCGGCGTTCCTCACGCGTGGGGCGTCGATGCCGGCCAAGGAGCGCACCCGGATCCTGACCAGGCTCGCCGACCTCATCGGCCTTCCCCTCGACCAGGTCGAGCGGGCCGAGGGCCGCGTCGGGATCCTACGATTCGTGCGCGAGCTCCTGCGCGACGAGCGCAAGGTGCTCGGCCTCTACGACACCACGATCACCGCGACCGATCCGTTCCCGGACCGGGACGAGTTCGCATGGCCGGACCCGACCCTCTCCGGGATCAGCCCCGCGTACACCATGGGCGTGAACCGCATGCTGCGCTCGGAGATCGGCGTCGAGACGGACCGCGAGTACATGCTTCTCTCCTACGAGGTCAACACTGCGTGGAAGAACGACACAGAGCACCACGCGTTCGAGGCGCCGCCCGGCGCGACCGACGACTTCCGTTACGGGATGGCTCTCAACCCGCACATGAAGGCGTTCATCACGCACGGGCAGTACGACCTCGTCACGCCGTACTACGCGAGCGACCGCCTCCGGAATCTCATGCGGCTCGACCCTCAGATGGCCGACCGGCTAACGGTGCAGCACTACGGTGGCGGGCACATGTTCTACGCGTGGGAGACGAGTCGGCACGCCTTCACGGCCGCGATCGCCGCGTTCGTGGCGGACGCGACCTAGCTTCGTTCGACGAGATAGGCGTCCACGAGCCGCTTCGGCGCCCGCAGGAGCCACGAGTCCTCGATGCGCCCGCAGAGCTCGTCGCGGTCGATCCGATCCATCCGAACGAGCACGATGGGTGGCCCTCGTAGTGCGGAGTCTGGAAATAGCGATCGGGCGCGCTCTCGATGAGGAGCGGCTTCTCGTCCGGGTCGACGCGTAGGGCGAGCCCGCCGGCAGCGGCGCGATCCGGGCTCATCCAGACGAACAGCTTTCCGCCGACTTTGAAGCACGGCTGCCCGTACGTCGTCGCCTCCTCCGAGTCGGGGGGCATCGATGCGACCTCGCGCACGGTCGCCCAGTCGGCCACGGCGGGACGATATCCGCGCTGGGCATCCTCGGTTCACTCACGGCCGTCCCACTCGCGGCGACCGCCGCTGCCGGCCCGTTCAAGGGCGCCGCCGGAAGACGCGGCTGGTAGCTGCTACGGCTCGATCGGCTTGCGCATGAGCGCCCCCGCGACCGTGAGCCCGTCCGGTAAGGGGATGTCGACATCCGCGAGCCGCTCGAAGCCGTATGCGAGGTAGAGCGGAAGACCCGGTAACGTCGACATCAGCGCAAGGTCGTGGAAGCCCTCGCTGCGCGCAGCGCTCTCGCATTCCTCGAGGATGCGCCTGCCGAGCCCGCGCCTCGACCACTCGTCCTTGACGAACATCGCCCGGACACGAGCAGGCTCGGTAGCCGGGTCGATCACCCTCGCGTCGTCGTCGGCGTTCCCGCTCCCCGTGTAGAGCTTTCCGCGTCGGCTCCAGCCTCCGCACGCGACGATCTCGTCGCCTGCGGCGAGGACGTAGTACGTCCCGTCGCTGAGAAGCATCGGATCGACGGCCGCGATGTGCCGGACGGCGCTGGAGCACTGCGGCTCGTCGTAGAACCGGGGGAAGTGCGCTGCCGCCGACTGCTTCATGAGCGTGTCGATCTCCGCGCGGTCATCGGGCCGCGCGACGCGGAGAACCGGAGCGTCGTCCATAACCGGCGAGACCCTAAATGCTCGCGCCCAGCAGCACGGCGGCGAGACCGAGAACGCCCGCAACGAGCAGCGTGAGGACGACTCCTCGCCGGAGAACGAGGAGTGAGAGGAAGGCGACCACGAGGACAGCGGCCTGCCAGGTCTCCTGCAGCGCGAGCGTGAGCGGGATCGCCGAGCCGAGGATGGCGCCCATCGCCGCTGGGCCGGCGCCGTCGAAGAAGCGGCGCACGTCGGAGTTGGCCAGGAACCGGTCGAAGCGCCTCGCTCCGACGAGGACGAACGCGAACGAGGGCGCGAAAGCGACGGCTGCGGCGAGGATGGCACCGGGAACACCCGCTGCGGCGTAGCCGACCACCGCGACCGTGTGTGTGACCGGTCCCGGCGTGACCTGGCCGAGAGCGACCGCGTTCAGGAACTCCGTGTCGGTCATCCAGCCGTAGCGCTCGACCGCGTCGGCTTGCATCAGGGGGATGATCACGAAGCCGCCGCCGTACGACAGCGCGCCGACCTTGAAGGCGACCCAGGAGAGCGAGGCGAGCGTTCCGCCGCTCAACGCGAGCAGGAGCGCGGAAAACGGCGAAAGCGACA
>JBGSXQ010000177.1:0-6861 GCA_041751315.1 Gaiellaceae bacterium
CACGCGCGGCGGTCGTGCGCGCCTGCACCCAGGTTGCAATGAGATAGCCGAGCGCCCCGGCGAAGACGCCGGTCACCACCAGCGCGCCCCACACCGTCGCGCCGCGCGGCACCTCGAGGTCGCCGAGCGCGAGCGCGATGATCGCGAACCCGACGAACGACGTCGCCATCATCAGAAAGGTGAGCGCCCTCGGGTCGTACCGAGGCGCGAAGCGCTCCATCGCTGTGATCTGAAACGCCTGGAAGATCGCGTTCGCAAGGACGAGCGCGTTGCCGAGCGTGGAACCCCCGGGCACGCCGTTCAGGAGCATGAGCCCGACGACGGCAAGCGCGACGCCGATCCAGAGCACGCGTGGCACGGGCGTCCCGAAGAGGACGAGTGCCAGAATCGGGGTGAACACGACGTAGAGGCCCGTGATGAAGCCTGTGCTCGCGACCGTCGTCAGCTCGAGCCCGGCGGTCTGGAGCCCGTAGGCGGCCGCGAGCAGCGTGCCGACGCCGATCCCCGCGACATATCCCGAGCGGGGCAACGTCCGCAGCGAGCGCCAGGCGAACGGCGCGAGCACCGCGGTGGAGATCGCGAACCGCACGGCGAGGAACGCGAACAGCGGAGAGAGCGCGATCGCGTCCTGAACCTGAACGAAGGTCAGGCCCCAGATCGCGGTGACGCCGACCAACGCGAGGAGGGGGGCGCGCGGCTGCAAGTGCGGGATTCTCTACGCTGCGACGAGATGGCCGTCCTCGACACCCTCGGACGCCCGGTGCGCGATCTGCGGATCTCCGTGACCGACCGCTGCAACTTCCGGTGCGTCTACTGCATGCCGAAGGAGGTCTTCGGCCACGAGTACCGCTTCCTGCCGCGGCACGAGCTCCTGACGTTCGAGGAGATCGAGCACGTGGCCCGCGTATTCGTCGACCTCGGCGTGCAGAAGCTGCGCATCACCGGCGGCGAGCCGCTGCTGCGGCGCGACCTGGAAGTGCTCATCGCTCGACTCGCTGCTCTCGGGCAGGATCTCGACGTCACGCTGACGACGAACGCCGCGCTGCTCGCGCAGAAGGCGCAGGTGCTCGCGGATGCAGGTCTCACCCGAATCACGGTGAGCCTCGACTCGCTCGACGACGAGGTCTTCCGCGCGATGAACGACGTCGACTTCCCGGTCGCGCGCGTTCTCGCGGGGATCGACGCGGCCGCCGACGCAGGCCTTCCGGTGAAGGTGAACGTCGTGGTGAAGCGCGGGCTCAACGAGGCATCGATCCTCGACGTCGCGCGCCGCTTTCGCGGGACGGGCCACACGGTCCGCTTCATCGAGTTCATGGACGTCGGCGCGACCAACGGCTGGCGGATGGACGACGTCGTGCCGGCGGCGGAGATCGTCGCGAGGATCGGCGCGGAGTTCCCGCTCGAGCCGGTCGCCGCCGAATATCGCGGCGAGGTCGCCGAGCGCTACCGCTACCTCGACGGCGGGGGCGAGATCGGCGTGATCGCCTCGGTGACCCAGCCGTTCTGCGGCGACTGCACGCGGGCGCGAATCTCGGCGGACGGCAAGCTCTACACATGCCTCTTCGCCGTGCGTGGCCACGACCTCCGTGCCTTGTTGCGCTCGGAAGCAGCCGACGAGCTGGAGGCGACGATTCGCGCCGTCTGGACGCGTCGGACAGACCGCTACTCGGACCTCCGCACGCTCGACACGAGCGCGCTGCGCAAGGTCGAGATGTCCTACATCGGCGGCTGAGACTACGCCGTGGGCTCCGATGCGGCGGCGGCAGCGATCGGACGCTCCTTCGAGAACAGCCCGCGACCCGGCGCGAGACTCACCCCGCCGGACCGCAAGATGCTCGCGACCGAGACGAGAACCGCGGCGCCCGCAACGAGCATCTGCACGGTGATGTCCTCGCCGAGGATCGCCCACCCGAGCGCGACGGCAACGATCGGGTTGACGTACGCGTATGTCGACACGAGTGAGATCGGGGCAGCGCGCAGCAGCCACACGTACGCCGTGAAGCCGACAAAGCTCCCGGCGACGATCAGGTACGCGAGTCCGAGCGCCGAGCTTGTCGTCCACGCCGCCTCACCAAGCTCGCCCGACACGACCGAGTACACCGTCAGCAGGATGCCGCCACACAGCGAGGCGAGCCCGGCCGAGACGAGCGGCCGTCTCGGCAGCGAGGCGTTGCGGGAGTAGAGCGACCCCACCGCCCAGCCCATTGCGCTCGCGACGATCACGAACGCGCCGAGCCGATCGACAGCGCCGTCACCGAAGGGATCGAACAGGAACGCGAGCCCAGCGAACCCGACGGCGATCCCCACGTACGTGCCGGGCGCCAGCCGGCGTCCGAAGCCGACCCGGTCGAAGAGCGCCATCCAGATCGGGATCGTCCCCACGAGAAGCGCTGCCACGCCGGCGGGCACCGTCTGCTGCGCCCACGCAAGCGCACCGTGCCCGGTCACGAACAGGAGCCCGCCGAAGACGAACGCCGCTCCGATCTGGCGACGGCCGATCCTGTCTCCTGCTCGATCCCCCCGTGGAAGAGCGAAGAGCAGGAGCGCGATGCCCGCGACGAGATGCCTTATCGACATCGCCAGGAACGGTGGTAGGTCGCGAACGACGATCGCGAGCGCGACGAAGGTCGACCCCCACACGACGTACACCGTCACCAGAGCGAGCCAGACCCGCACGCCGTATCGCGCAGCCACCTCGGCATCGTCATCGAGTGGCTCGATCAGCTCAAGTCGAGTTCGGCTGACGGTCGATCGCGCGCTCTGATCTCGACCCCACCCGGCGGACACACTGGCGCGCTCGTTAGAATCGACCGGGTCGTGTCGAGCTTCGTCGCCGAGACATCCCGGCGCCTGCCCCGCGGCTGGGCGCACCTGGCCTTCCAGTTCGTGATCTGGATGGGCTTCTACGTGGCGTACCAGGTGGCGCGCGGCGCGGCCGACCGCAGCGTCGCCGACGCGTTCTCGAACGGCGAATGGATCCTTCGGACCCAGCAGCAGCTCGGCGCGCTCTTCGAGCCGGCAGTGCAGCGCTTCGTCGACGGCTCCTCGCTGATGATCACGCTCACCTCGTACACCTACTGGCTCTCGCAGTTCGCCGTCGTGGGCCTGACGCTCCTGTGGGTCTACTTCAAGCACCACGAGCGGTTCGCCGGCTTCCGCAACTGGCTCATCGTCGCGAACCTCGTCGGCCTCGTCGGCTACATCCTCGTGCCGACGGCGCCGCCGCGGATGTTCCCTGAATGGGGCTTCGTCGACACACTCGCGCAGCACTCCTCGGTCAACCACGACAGCGGGCTCATCGCGTGGGGCGCGAACCCGTACGCGGCGATGCCGAGCCTGCATTCGATGGACGCCCTCATCGTCGGCATCGTCATGTTCGGCGTCGTTCGCTCGAAGCTCGCGAGGGCACTGTGGCTCGCATGGCCGGCATGGGTGGGGTTCGCCGTGATCTCGACCGGGAACCACTACTGGCTCGACATCGTCGCCGGCTTCGCGCTCGCACTCCTCACCGGATACGCGCTTCGTCGCGTCCACGTGCTGCGCCTCCGGCGCGCATGACCGACCAAGAACCGGCGCGCGTCAACCAGCTCGACCGGGTCAAGCAGGAGTACACGACCGCAGCGCGGGAGATCCTCCAGCGCTCGATGCGCGGGGTCGCGAAGACGAAGCTGACGCCGGACATGCTCACGCTCGCGGGGGTCTCGCTGTGTCTCGCGGGAGCCGCGCTCGTCGGGTTCGAGGAGCGCAATCCGAAGCTCTTCTTCTGGCTCGGCGGCGCACTGTTCGTGATCGGCTCCGTCGCGGACATCCTCGATGGCGCACTCGCACGCGCCGCGAGCAAGGGAACCGTGTTCGGCGCGTTCCTCGACTCGACCTTCGACCGCCTCGGCGAGGCCGCGATGCTCACCGCGATCGGCCTCGTGTTCATGCGCGAGGGGAACGAGGTCGCGCTCGTGGCCACCTTTGCCGCGGTCATCGGCTCGTTCCTCGTGAGCTACACGCGCGCGAAGGCAGAGGCGCTCGGTCTCCGCGGCGACGTCGGCTTCGGGTCACGCGTCGAGCGCGTCACCCTGATCTCGGTCGGGCTCTTTCTCGCGCCGTGGGGTCTCCTTCAGTGGCCGATCTACCTTCTCGCCGCGATGGCGTGGGGCACGGTCGTTCAGCGGATGCTGTTCGTCCGTCGCCAGCTGCGGGAGCTTGCCGAGGCCTGATACGCTGCTAGCAGTTTGACTGCTAGCAATCCGAACAAGCGAGCGGGCGTCCTCGTCAGGATGCCTGCTTCATTGAAAGATGCACTTGTCCGTGAGGCCGCCCGCCGCGAGTCGAACGCCAACGACGTCGCAGCCCGCATCCTTGCAGACGAGTTCGGGCTCCCTTACTCGCCAACCGGCCGACGCCGCAAAGTGCTAGCAGGGTCTAGCCCAGTCCTCCTCCTGCGTGTTCCACAGGAGCTGAAGGACGCGATCCACGCGGAGGCATCGCGGCGCGGCTCCAACGCGAACGACGTCATCCTCACTGCGCTCGCCGACGGGCTCGGCGTCCCAGCACAGAGCAACCGCAAAGGAAGGAACCTCATGGCAACAACCAATGGCTCGAAGAACGGCGCCCGCTCCAAGGACAAGGTGCGCGTCGCCATCATCGGCGTGGGCAACTGCGCCAACTCGCTCCTGCAGGGGGTCGAGTACTACAAGAACGCAAAGCCGGAGGACGCCGTCCCCGGCCTCATGCACGTCGACCTCGGCGGGTACCACATCTCGGACATCGAGTTCACCGCCGCGTTCGACGTCGTGAAGGGCAAGGTGGGCGTCGACCTCGCGGACGCCATCTGGGCCCACCCGAACGACACGATCAAGTTCTCCGACGTGCCGAAGACCGGCATCAAGGTCTCGCGTGGCATGACGCACGACGGCATCGGCAAGTACATGGCCCAGGTCGTCGAGAAGGCGCCCGGCCAGACCGACGACGTGGTGAAGATCCTCACGGAGACGGGCACGGACGTGGTCGTCAACTACCTCCCGGTTGGCTCGGAGATGGCGACCAAGTGGTACGCGGAGCAGATCCTGGAGGCAGGCGTGGCGATGGTGAATTGCATGCCCGTCTTCATCGCGCGCGAGCCGTACTGGCAGCGCCGTTTCGAAGAGGCGGGCTGCCCGATCATCGGCGACGACATCAAGTCGCAAGTCGGAGCGACCATCACGCACCGCGTGCTGACGACCCTGTTCGGTGACCGCGGCGTGCACCTCGACCGCACGATGCAGCTCAACGTCGGCGGCAACTCCGACTTCCGCAACATGCTGGAGCGCGAGCGCCTCGAGTCGAAGAAGATCTCGAAGACGAACGCGGTGACGTCGATGCTCGACTACGACATCGGCGCGGACAACGTCCACGTCGGCCCGTCGGACTTCGTCCCGTGGCTCACCGACCGCAAGTGGGCGTACATCCGCATGGAGGGCTCGTCGTTCGGGGACGTGCCGCTCAACGTCGAGCTCAAGCTCGAGGTGTGGGACTCGCCGAACTCCGCCGGCATCGTCATCGACGCCGTGCGCTGCTGCAAGCTCGCCCTGAACCACGGTCTGGGCGGCCAGATCGACGGCCCGTCGTCCTACCTCATGAAGTCCCCGCAGAACCAGCGCCCGGACGACCAGGCGCACCTCGACACGCAGAAGTTCATCGCGAAGTACGCGAAGAGCAAGCCGGTCGAGGTCAAGAAGGAGACCAACGCCCAGCGCGCCAAGAAGGCCGCGGCGGACTTGGTCCGCGAGTTAGCCGCGATGAACTCCTCGGTCTGCTCGCGGGCGTCGGCGTCGGGGCGCTGGTTGTGCGGCGACTTCATCAGGTAGCTGGAGGGCCCGTCGAGCTGCCCGGCAACACCTTCGTTGAGCGCCAGCTTGATCAGGCGCACCGCGTCGATCACGACGCCGGCCGAGTTGGGCGAGTCCCAGACCTCGAGCTTGAGCTCGACCGTCAGCGGCACGTCGCCGAAGGACTTTCCCTCGAGCCGGATGTGGGCCCACTTGCGGTCGGTCAGCCATGGCACGTAGTCGGACGGGCCGACGTGGACGTCACGCTCGGCGAGCTCGGTCCCCATCACGGAGGTGACCGCGTTCGTCTTCGAGATCTTCTTCGAGTCCAGGCGCTCGCGCTCGAGCATGTTGAAGAAGTCCATGTTTCCGCCGACGTTGAGCTGCGAGGTGTGCTGGAGCTCGACCCCCCGCTCGTGGAAGAGCCGGGCGAGCTGGCGGTGGACGATCGTGGCGCCGACCTGGGACTTGATGTCGTCGCCGATGATCGGCAGGCCGGCCTCGCGGAAGCGGCCGTCCCAGTAATCCTCGCGCGCGATGAAGACCGGCAGGCAGTTGACGAAGCCCACGCCGGCTTCCAGCGCCTGCTCGACGTACCACTTGGTCGCCGCCTCCGAGCCGACCGGCAGGTAGCAGACGAGCACGTCCGCCTTGGTCTGCTTGAGGATGCCGACGATGTCGGCGGTCGGGCCTGGGGCCTTGGTGATCTTCTGCTTGAGGTACTTGCCGAGCCCGTCGTGAGTCATGCCGCGATGGACCTCGACGCCCATGTGCGGGACCTCGGCGAACTTGATCGTGTTGTTCTGACCCGACCAGATCGCCTCGGAGAGGTCCTTGCCGACCTTCTCGGAGTCGATGTCGAAGGCCGCCGTGAACTCGATGTCGTTGACGTGGTAGCCGCCGAGGTCGACGTGCATGAGCCCCGGGATCTCCGCGTTGGCGTCGGCGTCCTTGTAGTACTCGATGCCCTGGATGAAGGAGTTGGCGCAGTTGCCGACGCCGACGATCGCAACGCGGACCTTGCCGTCATCGCCGCGTCCGGCGCTCGTGGCGCCTCCGT
>JBGSXQ010000178.1:0-4566 GCA_041751315.1 Gaiellaceae bacterium
GACGCTCAACCAGCTCCTCGTCGAGATGGACGGCTTCGAGCTGAAGGACAACATCATCCTGATCGCGGCTACGAACCGTCCGGACATCCTCGACCCTGCGCTGCTCCGCCCTGGCCGCTTCGACCGCCAGATCGCGGTCGACCGCCCCGACCGCGCCGGACGCCGCCAGATCCTGGACGTGCACGCCAAGGGCAAGCCGCTCTCGGGCAGGATCGAACTGGACGCGCTCGCCGCCGGCACGCCCGGCTTCAGCGGGGCCGATCTGGCGAACCTAATCAACGAGGCCGCCCTCCTCGCCGCCCGCCGCGGGAAGAAGATGATCGAGCAGGCTGAGCTCGAGGAGGCGATCATGCGCGTCATCGCCGGCCCCGAGAAGAAGGCGCGCCTGCTCTCCGAGAAGGAGCGCAAGGTCACCGCCTACCACGAGATGGGACACGCGCTCGTCGGCCACCACGCGGACTCCGACGACGAGATCCACAAGATCTCGATCGTCTCCCGGGGCCAGGCGCTCGGCTACACGATCTCCCTTCCCCGCGAGGACCGCTTCCTGAGCACCAAGGCCGCCCTCATGAACCAGATGGCGATGACGCTCGGCGGCCGCGCGGCCGAGGAGCTCGTCTTCGACGAGGTGACAACCGGAGCCGCAAACGACATCGAGAAGGTGACGGCGACCGCCAAGCAGATGATCATGCGCTTCGGCATGAGCGAAAAGCTGGGCCCGCGCGTGCTCGGCAGAAACCACGGCCTCCCCTTCCTCGGCAGAGAGATGGGCTCCGAGCCGGACTACTCCGAGGAGCTAGCCCGCGAGATCGACGACGAGATCCGGCGGGTGATCGAGGAAGCGCACGAGACGGCACTGAGCGTGCTCCGCGAGCACGTGGACGATCTCCACCGGCTCTCCGCGGTCCTGATCGAGCGGGAGACGATCGACAGGGACCAGTTCGAGCGCCTGCTTGCCGGCGGGTCGGACGAGGAGATCTTCGCCGAGCCGGAGCCGTGGGGCACATCGCCGGAGGCCGAGCGCGAGCCCGAGCCCAAGCCGCGGATGAAGCCGCAGGCTCGACCCTTCCCGCTACCCGGCGCAGCGATGCAGCCGCCTCCCGCGGAAGGCGCGGCCGGCTAGCGAATCCGGCTCGCCGCTTCCGGGTCCAAGCGATCGCGGTTCCATCTCTTCAGGAGGCAGCCAGCATGACTCAGATCTTCGAGACCGTCGAGATCCACGCGCCGCCCGAAGCAGTGTGGGCGCTTGCCGGAGACCCAGGGCGCATCGGCGAATGGGTTCCCGCGCTGGCCTCATCGGTCACCGTCGGCGGATATCGCTCCTGCACGACCAAGGAAGGGGCGAACATCGTCGAAAGGATCCTCGATCACTCCGACGAGGAGCGCTACTACATCTACGAGATCGAGCTCTCACAGCTTCCGCTCCGTTCGTACCTGTCGTGGCTGGCGGTAGAGGGCCACGGCGACCACTCGCACGTGAGCTGGGAGGCGGAGTTCGAGGCGAACAGTCCTGACCTGGAGCCGGAGCTCGCCAGGCAGTTCAGCGAGATCTACCGCGAGGGTCTCGCCACGCTTCGGGACCGCATCGAGGTCTCAGCCGCAGCCTGACAAGCTGCGAAAACCCGGGCACACGGTTGCACCGACGTGCGACTCCGGCTGCCGGCGTGCGGAGCACACTGCGCACTCATCGCGGAAGGTGGCTCCGCAGACGCTTTGGGTCGAGAATGCGGATCTGGCTCCGGCTGCGCTCGATCAGACCCTGGCGCTCGACCTCGCCGAGCACACGAGAGACCGTCTGGCGGCTGAGGGCAAGCGTCGCGGCGAGATCCTTCTGGGTCAGCTCGATCGTGAGCGAGTCCCGCTCCGCCGCCTCGTGCAGAAGGAAGTGGACGAGCTGCTCGAACGCCGACTTGCCGGCGAGCTCGATGACCCGCCTGTGCGCACGCTCGAGCCGGCGCGCGACGAGGCGGAGCCAGCGGAAGCAAATCTCGGGATGGACCTCGACGAGGGTCCGAAACGTCTCGAGGCCGATGCGGAGCATCGTCGTCGGCGAGCGCGTCACCGCCGTGAACGGGTAGGGCGTTTCGAGGATCACGGGCAAGTCGCCGATGCTCGAGCCAGCGCCCAGGATCTGGACTATCAGCCGCTCGAACTGCGTCTCGTAGACGAGCTCGACCTCTCCCCGCTCGATGATGAAGATCGCTTCCGGGCTGTCGCCCTGCCGGAAGAGCGTCGCTCCTGTCGGCTGCTCCCCACGCACGGCGAACCGCTGCAACGCCTTGACGTCGTCCTCGGGCAGGGCCTCGAAGTCCTCCCGCGTCATGCTGAGCCGCAACCAGCGGGCGAACTCGGGGCTGTCCGGCCTCGGCTCCGGCACCCGCGTATGACGCCTTCGGAGGCGCGTCAAGGTCAAGGGAGTGTCGCAGATGCGACAGTTCCTGCGGCTTCAGAGGGGGTTCTTAGGCCCGCGTCGGCAGCAGAGGCTGGCCGTCGACGACCGCCCCGGCCACGTCGGCGACCTTGCGGCCCGTGCTGCGAGCGCGGTCGCGAAGCAGCGCGAATGCCTCCTGCTCGTCGACCGAATGGCGCTCCATCAGGATCCCCTTCGCCCTCTCGATGAGGGCACGGCGTCCGAACGCGCCTTCCAGGTTGTGGAACTCGGCGAAGCGGCGTAGGACGATCTCGATCGCGTTCTGCCACTCCTGCGGATCCCCGTCGGTGATGTAGGCGAAGACTCCGCGCTTGGCTGCCTCTCTGACGAACTCGGGGTCGGCGGCGTGGAGGATCGCGATTACTGGACAGGCAGCCTCCCGGACGATCTTCTCGATCAACTGGAGCGCGTGCACGGAGCTCTCTCCGAGGCCGACGAGCGCGACGTCGGGCCGCTCCCTCGCGGTCACGGGCCCGACTTCGGCGACGTCGATCTCGCGTGCGATCACCTCATGCCCGAGCCCGGCAACGATCGGGACGACCAAAGCGAGGCGATCGGCGCGCTCGTTGGCGATGAGGATACGAAGATGGCCTGTCTCGACGCTGTCCACTGTCGACGGTGAAGACTCGATTCTAGTGGCGGGCGAGGGTGAACGCCATGTAACACATGCGACATTGCGTCGCTCGTCCAGCCGTGTTACGGTTGCCTCGTTCAGCCCTGACCCTTGGCTGGAACCGCTCGCAGAAGTGCGACGGTACCTTCGGCCCGAGCCCCCGGTCGAGAGTGATTCCCGACGGCCGGAGGTTCTCATGGGAAAGCACGAAGCAGTTCCCCGAGGTTCGTCAGGGCGCGAGAGGGGGCGGCTGAAGTCGGGTGGGAGTGCCGAGAGGGCTTCCTGCGGAGACGACTGGCTCAACCAGAGCGAGGGCTTCCGGGTCGACTCGCCCAACGGTCGGATTGGCTTCGTCGAGAGCATCCTGTCCGACTCCGGGGGTCCAGACACGCTCGTCGTGCGCGCCGGTCTCTTCGGACGCAGGCTTCTCCTCGTCTCGACGGAGAACGTCGTAGAGGTGCTTCCGTGGCGTAAGCGGATCGTGCTGCGCGGCTCACCCCGACTGGTTGGGCCCGAGCCTCGAGCCGAGAGGCGAGCTGAAGTGCAGTGGGAGATCGCTTCCTCTGAACGGGCGCGGGAGGCCGCCCCGAGCTCGCGCGTGACCCGCATGCTAGCGAGGCCTGAGACAAAGGCGGACGCCGACGCGCAGCGCGTCACGCGCGCCAAGAGGGGCGAGGCCACCGCCTTCGAAGAGCTGATAGCGCTCCACGCGCCGCCGCTCTACCGGATGCTCACCCGCGTGCTCGGAAACCCGACCGACGCCGAGCAAGTCGCGCAGGCTGCCTTCCTCGAAGCGTGGCGTTCGCTGCGCGGGTTCCGCGGCGACAGACCGTTTTCGACCTGGCTCTACCGGATCGCGATGGTCGAGGCGAATCGACGCTCGGCACGAACCGACAGGACGTCACCGTCGCCCCTCGCGAACGTGGTCGAAGACGGGTCCGGTCTCACCGGCGGGCCGCCTCCGGCTCAGATCGAGAGCGTACTCGAGGCTTTCCTCGAGCGCTGCCTCGCCGAGCTGCCTCCGAGCTGCCGAGCCGCCGTCGTCCTGCGCGACGTCGAGGGCCTGACGAACGTGGAGGCCGCCGACGTGCTCGGCCTGACGGTCGCGGACTTCAAGAGCCGGCTGCACGAGGGACGGATGACGATCGCGCAGCGCCTTGAGGGCCTCGACACCGAACGCCTCGAGCGGCCGCTCGAGGACGGGAACAGCGCGGCGACCTCGGCCATCTCGAAAGAGCCGCGCGCGTCCGGTCTGTGACCGAGCGACGAGAAGGACAAGCCGGACAACATCGTTCCCTTGCCCGTTAGCCCGCTCGCCGCGTGTGCCGACGGACAAGGCGAATCTCATGAACCCCGAACGGGTCGAATTCCACGAGCATCCAGCCGCCAACCGACTCCGCCGGGGGTACGACGCCGAGTTCTGGGGAGGAGGGCCCATCTGTCCGATACCTCGACGCCCTGGTCCCGCCAGCTCGACCGACCGGCGGGGCAACGCCCGCGGGCGCCGCACGAGCCGGACCGC
>JBGSXQ010000179.1:0-3947 GCA_041751315.1 Gaiellaceae bacterium
GAGTCGCCGCGCGGGGCCGCCTCGCCCGTGGAGTCGGCAGCTGTGCCATCGCGGTGCCGAAAGGCGCGACGGGCGCGATCCGCGGTACGCTCACCGTGCGGAGCGCCGGGAAGTCGGTGTCCCGAAGCTTCGTCTATGTCATTCGCTGACACAAGGAGGTCGAGATGGCTCTCGCCCGTGTGGTGTCGTTCGAAGGTGTGAGCTCGGAGCGCATCGAGGAGCTCCGCAGCGAGATCGAGTCCGGCGATCGGCCCGAGGGCCTGAACGCCACGGAGATGCTCGTACTCCACGACGCGGAAAGTGAGAGGTCCCTCGCGATCGTGTTCTTCGACAACGAGGAGGATTACGCTCGCGGGGACGAGATCCTCGGCGGGATGCCTACGGGCGACACGCCCGGGCGGCGGACGTCGGTCTCGCGCTACGACGTCGCCATACGCATGACGACGTAGTTACGAAGGCGCGCTCCCCGCCGCCGAAAGTCGCAACTCCCCGGAGGCTAGTGTTCGTAGCGGTGGCCGCCCGTACCACACGCGTCAGATCTCGACGACCGTCTCCAGTGTGATCGACTGCTCGCCGAACGGGGTCGGGTCGGCCACCGGTCCGTGGATCGCGGCATCTTCGGGGGAGGCGGGCTCGAGAAAGGCGGTTCCGTTTTGGTGCGCGCGAACGCGCCAGAGCGTGCCGCGACTTCGCACCAATACTCCGACCGGGAGCTCTCCCTGCGTTGAGCGATATTCAGCGTCGCCGTCGGGGAATCGGAGTATGAGGATAGGCGTGCTGGGGATGCTGCCTTCACCGTACGCGTAATCCCTCGCGTCCACATGGGCAACACGGAATGTGTGCTGCGACCTCGAAGCAGGATTGGCGAAAAGCCTCGCGACGTGAGCGGATTCACGTGAAGGGGACGACCATCGCTTTCGGAACCGCCGAGCCTGACGACCGTCCGCGCGCTTCCGCCCCGCAGCGCGCAGGAGGATGCAATCCCTACGGCTGCCGAGACGGGCGCGAAAGTGCTTGCTACTGTGCGCCAACTGCCATGCCGAGGTGGAGGGCGGCGTTACGATGCTGCCTGCGGGCCTCGCGCAGGACGATCCGGGGTAGCTCAATTGGTAGATGCGCTCGGCTGTTAACCGAGAGGTTGTGGGTTCGAGTCCCACCCCCGGAGCTGGTCGCCGAGTGTTCGTGGATCGGCTCCTTCTCAGAGAGTGGCGTCGTACGACGCACGCTCCTCCTGTGTCCGATCGGGGCTACCGGAGAACGCAGCCAAAAGTAGCTGTGCCAGGAAGCTCAGGTTTATGGGGTGTGATTCGTTGCGACCCGGGTCAGCTTCGTGAACGCCTCTCGGATAGCGGCTCGATCACGATCTACCCGAGCGTCCTGGATTCCCAGGTCGTGCACCATCCGACCGAGCTCCTCGATCGAAGCGATACGTTCTCTCGCACCACCGGCGTGCGCAACGCGCGCGACCTGGGCCATCCGTTCGAGCACCGAGACGACGACGCGCGCGTTGTCGCTCCCGTAGCGGGCGATCTCCGCGAATGCGACCTCGACGTAGTCTGCGAAGGACTGCCGGCGAGCGACCAGTTGCACGCCGCTCGCGACATCTCGGTGGATCGCGGCGGGAAGCTGGCACGCCGCGATTCGCTCTAGGATCGCGCCCAGATACGCGATACACGTGTCGGCCGTCGTGGGGTCGTGGATCCCCGGCGAGAGCGCCTTGACGGCGACGTCCGCGAGCTGCCGCACGCCGTAGATCGCGTCCGCCGCGATGCCGCGCGCGTCGTCGATCGCCAGCGCGTCGCGGACCGTGTCGGCCGTCTCTTCGTCGAGCGAGCTCTTGGGCCAGGCGAGCACGAGAGACGTCTGCGGCGTGACGAAGTCGCCCGGGCACACGCAGACGTGGATGCGCGACCCCTCGGCAAAGGTAACCGCGATCTCCGAGAGGTCGACCTCTCGGAGAAACCCGCTTCGTCGGGCGAGGACGACTCCTTCGGGGCCCTCTTCGCTCCATCCGCGCACCAGCGCCCGCGCCTCGGTCTCGTCGTCTCCCTCATACGGTTCCGACAGGACACCATCGAGCACCTTCATCGTCGTGCGGGTGATGCGCGCTCCGATGTGCTCCGGCTGGATCGACATTGCTTGCCGGTGGATGAACGCGACGAGAAGCGCGAGCCCGACGAGGGCGAGGCCAACGGCCACGGTCACGCTGCCCGTTGGGACGAACTCGCCCTGCGAGCCCTCGTCGTTGCGGATGACACGCAGGACGAGCAGGCAGTACGCAAAGATCCCGACGAGGCTGCCGGCGATCACCTGCGTCACGCGGTCGGCGAGGAGCGTCTGTACCGCGCGCGAGCTGAACTGGCTCGAGACGAGTGTCAGGACGACGACGGTTAGCGAGAACGCGACGCCCGCCACCGTGATGAGCGAGGCGGCGATCGTGGTCAGCACATCGCGCGCAGCGTCCGCGTCGCCGCCGAACGTGAGCTCGTGGTCTCCGAGGCTGGTCTCGCGATCGAGGCGCACGAGGACCAACGCGACGAGGGCGTACGCGAGCGCGACCGCGGCCGGGACGAACCAGAACCCGTCCACGAGCTCCGTCCACAGCGTGCGCAAGCGGGTCATGACGACCCGACCGATCGTATGCGCCGCCCCATCCTCCCGCGGGGTTTGAACATCGCCATCCGGGGAAACAGTACGGATGGACGAGATCCGGAGGCTCGTGCTCGACAGCGACACGACGGGCGGCCGCCTCGCAACGACCCTTGCCATCATGGTTCTGGCCGCGGTCGCGTCGTCCGTAGGCGGTCGCCTCGCCGCACGCCGCGTCGACGACATCTATGCGAGCTATCACGTTCGCAACGTCGTTCGCTACGCGGCCTGGGCGATCGCGATCCTCGCGATCGCAATCGTCTGGCGCGCGTTCGCCGGGCGAGCCGGAATCGTCGTCGGCCTCGCGGTTGCGGGCCTGGCATTCGCGATGCAGGAGGTCGTCGGGGCCGTGGCGGGGTGGTTCAACATCGTTTCAGGACGGATCTTCCGGGTGGGAGATCGGGTGCAGCTGGGCGGGGTGCAGGGCGACGTCATCGACATCACGCCACTCCGCACGAAGCTGCTGGAGATCGGTTCGGCGGGCGACCCTTCGGCATGGGTGAGGGGCCGTCAGTTCACCGGGCGTATCGTCTCCGTGTCGAACAAGGCGACGTTCACGGAGCCCGTCTACAACTACTCCGCCTTCGAGTTCATCTGGGAGGAGCTGACGCTCGAGATCTCCGATCGCAGCGACTGGCGCGCGGCGGAGCAGATCATGCTCGACGAAGCAGCCGCCGTTTCGAAGTCCGACGGCGCGCGGGACGCGGTCGCGGAGATGGCACGTCGCTACCCGCTTCCGCGCACCGAGCTCGAGCCACGCGTCTACGTGCAGGCGACGCCACGGGCGATGCTCATGTCCGCTCGCTTCGTGGTGCCCGTCCGTCGCGCGAGGTCGGTGAAGGACGAGCTGGTACGCCGTATCCAGGCACGGTTCGACGAAACCGGGATCGAGCTCGCATCCGAGTCCTTCGACATCCGTCTGGAGTCCGACGAGCGGCGTTGAGCCCGGCAGGAGAGCATGGTGCTGCACCGAAAGCGATCGCATGCGTCGCTTCGCCGTCGTCGGCGTCGCGGTGTTCGTTGGCGTCCTCGTGCTCGCTCCCAGCGGGCTCGCGGCCAATGCTCGCATCGCGGCACTCCAGGTCGGGCTCCGCGCCCACGGGTTCGACCCTGGTCCGGTCGACGGCGTTCGCGGGCAGTTGACGACGGATGCCTTGCTTCGTTTCCAGCGTGCGCATGGGATCCGGCCGACAGGCCTTGTCGGCCGACAGACGAGGCGGGCGCTCGGACGGCGCGGGAAGCCGTTGCTCGGCCAGCGCGAGCTCGGCATCGGCGCCATCGGCTGGGACGTCGCCGTG
>JBGSXQ010000180.1:0-1546 GCA_041751315.1 Gaiellaceae bacterium
GTCGGCGGCGACCTGCGCTCGCTGCGGCTCGCGCTCACGGGAGCGGAGCGTGGCCCCGAGCTCGCGGCGGTTCTCGCCGCGCTCTCTCGCGACGTCGCCCTCGCGCGCACCGCCTGACTACGATCGCCCGATGCGCGTCCACGACACGCTGACGAGATCGCTCGTCGAGCTCCCTCCTTCGCCAGGGCCGATCGGCATGTACGTGTGCGGCCCGACGGTCTACCACCGCGCGCACATCGGCAACGCGCGCCCGTTCGTCGTGTTCTCGTGGCTGCGCAACTGGCTGCGCGCCTCGGGCTACGACGTGACGTTCGTCCACAACGTCACGGACGTGAACGACAAGATCTACGAGGCGGCACCGGGGCGCAGCGCGGAGCTCGCCGAGGACGCGACCCGGTGGTACGTCGAGGACACACGCGATCTCGGCCTCGGGATGCCCGACGAGATGCCGCACGCGACCCAGTCGATCCCGGAGATCGTCGCGCTCATCGAGGAGCTCGTGGACGCGGGGTACGCCTACGCGGTCGAGGGCGATGTCTACTTCCGGGTCGCGCGTTTCGGTGGGTACGGCCTGCTCTCGGGACAGCGCCCCGACCAGGTCGAAGAGCAGGAGCCCAATGCGCTCAAGGAGGATCCGCGCGATTTCGCCCTCTGGAAGGCCAACAAGCCGGGCGAGGACACGTGGTGGGAGTCGCCGTGGGGTCGCGGGCGCCCAGGCTGGCACATCGAGTGCTCGGCGATGGCGGAGAAGACCCTCGGGCCGGCGTTCGAGATCCACGGCGGAGGGCTCGATCTCGTCTTCCCGCACCACGAGAACGAGATCGCGCAGTCGCAGGCGGTCGGGAGGCCGTTCGCGCGGATCTGGATGCACAACGGCATGCTCGAGCTGGGCGGCGACGAGATGCACAAGTCCGTCGGGAACGACGTGTCGCTGCGCAACGTGCTCGACACGTGGGGGCGAGATGCAGCCCTCGTCTTCTTCCTCGGTGGCCACTGGCACCGGCCGATCGACTTCTCCGACGCCGTGATGGAGGGCGCGACCGCGCGCGCTGCCCGCTTTCGAGAGGTGTTTCGCGGTGAGAGCGAAGCCGCCCCGGTAAACGCCTGGGAGCGCTTCGCGGCCGCCCTCGACGACGACTTCAACACGCCTGCTGCCCTCGCCGTCATGCACGAGTGGCGCGATCACGCCCTCCTACGGCGTGCGCTCGAGATCTTCGGCCTCGACGCCCTCGCCGACCAGGAGGAGGCACCCGCGGAGGTCGTAGCGCTCGCCGAGCAGCGTACGGCCGCGCGCGCGTCACGCGACTTCGACGAGGCCGATCGGCTCCGCGCGCAGGTCGAGGCTGCCGGCTGGGACGTGCGTGACGAGCCCGAAGGCTTCCGTCTCGTCCGCCGGAGATGACCCGAGACCTCGTCTACGGGCGGAATGCGGCCCGCGAGCTGTACAGGGGCCCGCGCCGCGTGCTCGAGACGTGGGTGACCGAGCGCGCGGCGTCGCAGATTCCCTGGCTCGACGCCGGGCCCAGACCCCAGGTGAAGCCGGAGC
>JBGSXQ010000181.1:0-5228 GCA_041751315.1 Gaiellaceae bacterium
ATCATCGACCCGATCGACGGAACGCGCAACTATTCGAGAGGCATTCCCGTCTGGGCCACTCTGGTCGCGCTCGAGGTCGACGGAGCCGTACAGCTGGGAGTCGTCTCCGCGCCGGCGCTCGGACACCGCTGGTGGGCCGAACGGGGCTCGGGCGCCTTCGGCGACGGCGAGCCGATCCACGTCTCGGCGATCTCACGCATCGAGGACGCCGTCCTCTCGTTCGCACTCGAGAACGAGCTGCCGGCGCTTGCGCGGAGAGCCTGGCACGCGCGCGGCTTCGGAGACTTCTGGCCGTACATGCTCGTTGCCGAGGGAGGTGTCGACGGCACGGTGGACGCGCGCGGGGTCAACGAATGGGATCTGGCGGCAATGCAGGTCATCGTCGAGGAGGCGGGCGGGCGGTTTTCCGACCTCCGTGGAGATGCTCGAATCGACGGCGGGAGCGCGGTCGCGTCGAACGGTCTCGTCCACGACGAGCTCCTCGCGGCCTTCGGCGCTCCGTAGAAATCCCGCACGCGCGTCCCGTAGACGCCCCGGAGGCGACAGGACGGGTGGGCTCGTAGCGTGGAAGCAATCTCCAGGAGGCGAAACGTGACGAGCTACCAGGCATCTCAGAAGTACCGAACCCCGACGCGAGGTCGCGAGCCCGGCTCTTCGGGCGTCGGAGTCATGATCCTCGCGGTGTTCCTCGGCATCGCGGTGGCCGTCCTCGCGGTGACGGCCGTCGTCCTCGCGAAGACGGCCGACGACGCTCGCGACCAGGCGGTGCGCACCAGCGGCTCGACGCACGCGAGCCAGTCGGACGGCAACGTCAGCCTGCCGCTGCAGAGCTACGCAGGGAAGACGGGCGCGAATGCCGAGGAGCTCGCACTGGCCCACGAGCCGGTGAATGCAGTGCTGCCGGCGGTTCCGGCCGGCAACCTCGTGAAGGTCGAGATGACCCTGAAGGACATGGTCGTCGAGATCGCGCCGGGCGTGAAGTACAACACCTGGGCTTTCGACGGGCACGGCGCGCCCGGACCCGTTGTCAACGTGCGGGAGGGGCAGACCGTCGAGATGACCTTGACGAACGGCGGCGCGATACCGCACTCGATCGACTTCCACGCCGCCCGGATCGCACCGAACGTCGCCTTCCGCGACGTGCCCTCGGGCGAGTCCATCACGTTCCGCTTCAAGGCGGGCGACCCCGGCGTCTACATGTACCACTGCGGGACGAAGCCCGTCCTCGCCCACATCGCAAACGGCATGTACGGGGCGATCATCGTGCAGCCGAAGGAAGGGCTCCCACCGGTCGACAACGAGTACGTGCTCGTGGGCAGCGAGTGGTACCTGAACGGCGACGGCGTCGAGGAGCCGGCGTCGCTCGACATGGCAAAGGCGCACGCACGCATGGCCGACTGGGTCACGTTCAACGGCTACGCGAACCAGTACGTCACGCACCCCCTCACCGCGGATCCGGGCGAGAGCACGCGGTTCTGGGTCGTCGCAGCCGGGCCCACGAACAACGTGAACTTCCACGTCGTCGGCACGATCTTCGACCGCGCCTGGGTGAACTCCGACCTGGCGAGCCCGCCGCAGAAGGGCGTCCAGACGGTGGTCGTCCCTGCGGGGGGAGGCGCCGTCTTCGACGTCAAGATCGACGAGGAGGGCATGTACCCGATCGTGAGTCACGCCTTCGCGGACGTCGACCTCGGGCAAGTTGGTCTCCTGAAGGTCGGAAACCCGAAGACCGGCTCGACGCACTGAGCGAGGCGACGCGGGGCCGGGCTTCGGCCCGGCCCCGCGTTCTACGCCCGTACCGTGCGCTTCGCGTCGATCCCCTCTAGGAGGGACGCGAAGGATCCCGCGAACTTCTGGACGCCCTCGCGCTCGAGGGTGTCCGTGACGTCGTCGTAGTCGACACCTGCCGCAGCGAGCTCCTCGAGCAGCGCCGTCGCCTCCTCGATGCCCTCGGTCAGCGTCTCGCGCAACTCACCGTGATCCTGGAAGGCGACGATGGTCTCGGCCGGCATCGTGTTCACCGTCGCGGGGCCGATGAGCTCCTCGACGTAGAGGACGTCGCGGTAGGCCGGATTCTTGGTCGACGTCGATGCCCACAGGCAGCGCTGCGGCCGAGCACCCTTCGCGGCCAGTGCATCCCAGCGCGGGCCGGAGAACACCTCGAGAAAGTGCTGGTACGCGAGCTTCGCGTTGGCGACGGCGAGCCGGCCCTGCAGATCCTCACGCCCGAGGCCTGCAAGCCGGCGATCGGCCTCGGTGTCGACCCGCGAGACGAAGAAGCTCGCGACCGAGGCGACGTGCGTCGGGTCGCCGCCGGTCGCCACGAGCCGCTCGATCCCGCGGACGTACGCCTCGACGACGGCCGCGTACCGCTCGAGCGAGAAGATGAGCGTGACGTTGATCGAGCGACCCGCGGCAATCGAGTCTTCGATCGCGCCGAGCCCAGGCTCTGTCGCCGGGATCTTCACGAGCAGGTTGGGCCGGTCGACGAGCTCGGTGAGGAGCTTCGCCTGCTCGAACGTCGCGTCTCGCTCGTACGCGAGATCGGGATCGACCTCGAGCGAGACGAGCCCGTCGACGCCGTGGGTTCGATCCCACACCGGCCGGAGCAGATCGCAGGCGCGCCTGACGTCGTCGACTGCAAGCGCGAAAAAGACCACACGCGTGTCGTCCGTGTCCTCGAGCTGCTGCCGGAGCTGCTCGTCGTACCAGTCGCCGGTCGCAAGCGCCTGCTCGAAGATGGTCGGGTTCGAGGTGACGCCGACGACGGCGTCTTCCTCGATCAGCCGTGCGAGCTCACCCGACTCGAGCATCTCGCGCGAGAGCGAGTCGACCCACACGCTCACGCCGTGATCGGAGAGCTCGTGCAACCGGCTGCGTGCCACACGACAACGTTACCTCGTGCAGGGAACGGGAAACCCCCCCCGTAGAATGGCGCGCGTGACCACGGCGGACAGACGGCGAGCGCTGGCGCAGCAGTTCCGCGTCGACTCCGTGCGCATGAGCGCCGCCGCGAAGTCCGGCCACCCGACCTCGGCCATGTCCGCGGCAGACCTCCTGAGCGTGCTCGTCGACGGTTACGTCCGGTTCGACTTCGACGAGCCGAAGAGCCCGGCGAACGACCGGCTCGTGTTCTCCAAGGGCCACGCGTCGACGCTGCTCTACGCGTTCTACCGAGCAGCGGGAGTCGTCTCCGATGAGGAGATCCTCGACTATCGCACGCTCGGCAGCATGCTCGAAGGACATCCGACGCCACTCATCCCGTGGGTCGACGTGGCCACGGGCTCGCTCGGACAGGGCCTTCCGATCGGCGTCGGCATGGCCATCGCAGCCAAGCACCTCGAGCGCCTCCCCACTCGGGTGTGGGTGCTCTGCGGCGACAGCGAGATGGCCGAGGGATCGATGTGGGAGGCATTCGAGCACGCGGCGCACCTCGAGCTCGACAACCTCACGGCGATCATCGACGTCAACCGGCTCGGCCAGCGGGGGGAGACGATGGTCGGCTGGGATCTGGACGTCTACGCCGCGCGCGCGGAGGCCTTCGGCTGGAACGCGATCGAGGTCGACGGCCACGACGTAGAGGCGATCGACGACGCATACGCACGCGCAGTCGCCACGACCGGACGCCCGACCGTCGTGGTCGCGCGGACGGAGAAGGGCAAGGGCGTCGCTGCAGTCGCGAACGAGAACGGCTTCCACGGCAAGCCTCTCGACGATCCGGACGCGGCGATCGCGGAGCTAGGCGGAGCGAGCGACATCCGCATCGAGGTCGCGAGGCCCGAGGCAAAGGCGCCTTCGCGGCCCACACCCCGCGCGCTCGAGCTCCCCCGCTACGAGCTGGGGGCCGAGGTCGCGACCCGTATGGCGTACGGCGATGCGCTCGCTGCTCTCGGCGCAGCACGGCCCGACGTCGTCGTCCTGGACGGCGAGGTGTCGAACTCGACCTTCGCGGAGACCTTCGCGAAGGCGCATCCCGACCGGTTCTTCGAGATGTACATCGCGGAGCAACAGATGGCCGCCGCGGCCGTGGGCCTGCAAGCGGTCGGGTGGCGACCGTTCACGTCCACGTTCGCTGCATTCCTGTCGCGCGCATACGACTTCGTGCGCATGGCTGCCGTGAGCCGCGCGACGCTCGCCTTTTGTGGGTCGCATGCGGGTGTCTCGATCGGCGAGGACGGGCCCTCGCAGATGGGGCTCGAGGACATCGCGGCGTTCCGCGCGATCCACGGCTCGACGGTTCTCCACCCGTGCGACGCGAACCAGACCGCGAAGCTCGTCGCCAAGATGGCGGACACCGAGGGGATCTCGTACCTGCGAACGCTCAGGCCAGCGACCCCCGTCCTGTACCCGGCGGACGAGGACTTCCAGATCGGCGGGAGCCGTGTCCTGCGCTCGGGCGACGACGACGAGGTCGCGCTGATCGGCGCGGGGATCACCGTCCACGAGGCGCTGAAGGCGGCCGACACGCTGGCCGAGCACGGGATCGCCGCCCGCGTGATCGACCTCTACTCGATCAAGCCGCTCGACGCCGAGACGCTTCACGCCGCGGCGGCGGAGACCGGTGGGCGTCTCGTCACGATCGAGGATCACTGGGCCGAGGGGGGTCTCGGAGACGCGGTGCTCGCGGCGCTCGCCGAATCGGAGCAGCCGCCGCGCGTGGTCAAGCTGGCCGTGCGGGAGATGCCGCACTCGGGCACGCCGGACGAATGCCTCGCCGAGGCTGGGATCGACGCCGAGCACATCGTCGAGGCCGCCCGCCGGCTCGTCGCTGCCGCCGTGTCGACCTAGACGGTCGGTGCCACGACCTGGCGCGAGACGAAGAGCGCCTGTCGCGACGTAGCAGCCGCTGCATGCATGCTGAGCTCGAGTCGCCTGCCCTGAGGGCCTGCTCACTACCCTTCGACGACCATGGCCGTCCTCATCGCATCCGAGCTGCGCAAGGAGTTCGCGGGCGATCCGCTCTTCCAGAACGTCTCGTTCACGGTCGGCCGGAAGGATCGGCTCTCGCTGGCCGGAGCGAACGGCGCCGGCAAGACCACGCTGCTCCGCGCGATCGCGGGCGAAACCTCGATTCAGGGCGGAAAGCTCGCGTTCGCGAAAGGCACGCGCGTCGCGCTCCACGATCAGCGTCCTCCCCTCGAGTTCGACATCACGCTGCGCGAGTACGCCCTCTCCGGCGCCCGCGATCTGCTCGACGTCGAGAGCGACCTCCGCCGCCTGGAGCAGGC
>JBGSXQ010000182.1:0-2495 GCA_041751315.1 Gaiellaceae bacterium
CCGTGAAGAGCGCCGCCCCGTCGTCGTCGCGAAGCGGCGGCACCGGCCAGGACTGCTCGCCGGCGATGCGCAGGCGCTCACGGCTCGTCACGAGCAGCCGTGACCCATTCGAAGAGCGCAGCGCCGCGATCTGCTCGGCCGCCTCGGGCAGCAGGTGCTCGACGTTGTCGAGGAGGACGAGCAGCGACTTGCCGGAGAGGTGCGCGACGAGTGCGTCCTCGAGCGGCGTGCCCGACTCTTCGCTCACCGTCAGCGTCCGCGCGAGCGAGGGCAGGACGAGCTCGGGATCGCGCAACGGAGCAAGCGGCACCCAGTAGACGCCGTCGGGAAAGGACTCGGATGCCTCCGCGGCCGCCTGCAGGGCAAGGCGGGTCTTGCCCGTCCCTCCGGGGCCTGTGAGCGTCAGCAGGCGCAAGTCGTCCTGTGTCAAAAGCTCGACCACCTCGGCGAGCTCCGCCTCGCGTCCGAGGAAGGGCGTCGCCGGAACCGGCAGATTCGTGCGATAGAGACTCTTGAGCGCAGGAAACTCTCCGTCTCCCAGCTGGTACACGCGCTCGGAGGCGGAGAGGTCCTTGAGCCGGTGCTCGCCGAGGTCACGAAGCTCGAGCTCGACGAGCGACGCCGTCGCCGACGAGACGAGCACCTGCCCGCCGTGGCCGGCTGCAGCGATGCGCGCAGCGCGGTGCACGTCTCCTCCCACGTAGCCCTCCTCGGTGACAAGCGGTGTCCCCGTGTGCAGCCCCACGCGAACGTGGATCGGGCCCGAGGCGAGCGCCTGGGTGAACGCGCCTGCCGCGCCCATCGCTCCCGGCGCCGTCGCAAACGCGAAGAAGAAGGCATCGCCCTGCGTGTCGACCTCGACGCCGCCCTCCGAAGCGCAGGCCTCGCGGATCAGCCGTCGGTGCTCGGCGAGCGCCTCCGCATAGCCCTCCTCGCCCAGCTCGTGCAGCAGCCGTGTCGAGCCTTCCACGTCGGTGAAGAGGAAGGTGACGGTGCCGGAGGGCAGGCCGCGCAGCACGGGGGGATCATGCGCGATACGGCAAGTGCAGGGTAGGCTGGACGCGTGGTGGGAGCCTGGCCGGAGCCCGTCGAACGGGTGTCGTCGTTCCTCCGCGAGTCGGGAGCCGAGGCGCGCATCCAGGAGTTCCCGGAGGGCACGCCGACCGCTCAGGCCGCCGCCGAGGCGGCAGGCTGTGATCTTCAGCAGATCGTGAAGTCGCTCGTGTTCATGTGCGACGACCGGCCCGTCGTGGCGCTCGTACCAGGCGATCGGCGCGGCGACCCGGCGAAGGTGGCTGCCGCGGTCGCTGCGACTGCCGCTCGCGTCGCGAAGCCGCCCGAGGTGGAGGAGGCGACCGGGTTCGGCCCGGGCGGCGTCGCCCCGTTCCCGCTGCCGAACGTCGATGCCGTGCTGATCGAGCGATCGTTCTTCCGGCATCCGATCGTGTGGGCAGGCGCGGGGTCTGCGCAGCACATGGTGGGGATCAGCCCGACCGAGCTCGCACGCCTGGCGCGCGCACGACCGTTGGACGTGATCTCCGATCAACCCTACGATCCGAAGACAAAGGAGAGCTAGAGCGCGATGCAAGAGACCGAGAAGATCTGGATGAACGGCGAGCTCGTCGACTGGGCCGACGCGAAGATCCACGTCGCCTCGCACGGGCTCAACTACGGCTCCGGCGTCTTCGAGGGCATCCGGTGCTACGACACGCCTTCGGGCCCGTCGGTCTTCAGGCTCACGGATCACCTCGTGCGGCTCGAGAACTCGGCGAGGGTGCTCTACATGGACCTTCCGTACTCCGTCGAGGAGATCCGGCAGGCAGCCCACGAGCTCATCGCGGCCAACGGCATCGCGTCGTGCTACCTAAGGCCGCTCGCGTTCTACGGGTACGGCGAGCTCGGCGTCTCATCGGTCGGTAACCCCGTCGACGTCGTCATCCTCAGCTTCCCGTGGGGCGCGTATCTCGGCGAGGACAGCCAGACGCTGGGCATCACGACCAAGATCTCGAGCTGGGAGCGCGTCGGCCCCAACGTCATCCCGCACGTCGCGAAAGCGACCGGCATCTACCTCAACTCGATGCTGGCGACGATGGAGGCCCGCCGCGGAGGCTATGACGAGGCGATCATGCTCTCTCACGACGGGTACGTGGCGGACGGGCCCGGCGAGAACATCTTCCTCGTGAAGGACGGCGTGATTTACACGCCCCCGCTCGCGATGTCGATCCTGCCCGGGATCACACGGGACACGATCATCCAGATCGCCCAGGATCTCGGTCACCGCGTCGAGGAGACCCTGATGATTCGCACGGATCTCTATCTCGCCGACGAGGTGTTCATGGTCGGAACGGCGACGGAGGTCGCGCCGGTGCGCTCGGTCGACGACCGCGAGATCGGCGTCGGCCCCGTGACGCGCGCGCTGCAGAAGGCCTATCTCGACACCGTGCAGGGCCGTAGCGAGCGCTGGGGCCACTGGCTCGACGTCGTCGAGATGTCGC
>JBGSXQ010000183.1:0-2340 GCA_041751315.1 Gaiellaceae bacterium
GCTCGGCGCCAGCGGGCAGACGGCTCGACGGCGCTCGACGCCGATCGACGCGCTGACGCCGCAGGAGCTGGCGGTTGCGCGACTCGCGATCCAAGGCGTGACGAACCGGGAAGCCGCCGCGACGCTCTTCGTGAGCCCGAAGACGATCGAGTTCCACCTCGGCAACGCCTATCGCAAGCTCGAGGTGCGCTCCCGAACGGAGCTCGTGCGCAGTTTCGGCGAAAAGCTGAGCTCGCTCCGATCCTAGGGTGATCCCTAGTGCGACCCGCTCGGTCGCGCTCCTACGCTCGCTGCTTGACCGTTTGTCAGCGAACCGAAGGAGGGAGTATGAGCGGTCTCAGAATCGCCATGGTCGCCGCGGTGCTAGCCGCGGGAGCGACGCTCGTCGCCGGTGCGACGGCCGGAAGCCAGGCGCAGACGGCGGGAGCGACGTACAAGCAGGTCGGAAAGTGGGGCAAGACCGGCGCCGGGAACGGCCAGTTCCGTTCCAACGCCTACGGCCTCGCGACGGCGAAGAACGGTGACGTCTTCGTCGCGGACACGGACAACCAACGAATCCAGCGCTTCTCCGCAAGTGGTGCGTTCAAGGGGAAGATCTCGTTCGGCGGCATCAACCCACAAGACGTCGCGATCGATGGGGACGGCAACGTGTGGGTCGCTACAGGCACGGAGTCCGAGGGGCGGCAGTTCACCCCGGACGGTCGATCGCTCGAGACGATCACGACGCCGAGGTCGGCCGAGGGGATCGGCGCCGACGCAGAAGGGAACGTCTACATCGCGACCGACGGCGACAACGTCGCGCGAGTCATTCGCTACGCGAAGGCCGGAGGCACGTATTCGGAGAGCAAGTCGTGGGGTGGCTTCGAGACCCCGCACGACGTCGAGGTTGCTCCCGACGGGACGATCTGGGTCTCGGACAACATTGCCCTCAACGTCAGGCGGTTCGACGCGAACGGAAAGCTCCTCAACTCGATCAAGGCCGGATCCTCGTCACCCGTGGGCGTGGGCGTCGATCTGGACTGCAACGTTTGGGTCGGAGACATCTCGCAACGCCGGATCGTCAAGTACTCCCCTTCGGGCAGGGTGCTGGCCACCGCGGCCTCGTCCGACCTGATTGCGCAAGACATCGCGGTCGGTCCGAAGGGCGACGTCTACGCCTACGACGGAAGCAGCAAGGCAGTCATCCGCTTCGCCGAGGACAGGTCGAAGCCGGCGACGGCGAACGTCCCCGGGGCGATCACGGTCTCGGGTGGCAGGGCCAAGATCGCCTACACCCTGAGCGGTGTCGCGTGCCCGGAGGTCGTCGGGGCGACCGCGACCGTCACAGGCCCGGGGATCTCGGGCAAAGCGGCTGGCCTGAAGCTCAAGGCCGGCGCGAAGAACACCATCCAGATGAAGTTCTCGAAGGCCTCCAGCGGGAAGGCCACGTTCAAGATCGTCCTCAAGACCAACGGGCGCCCGACGACGGAGACCCGCAGCGTCAAGGTGAAAGCGAGGTAGTCGTCGAGAGAGCAGGTCGTCGGCGGAGGAGTCGCCGGCTTCGAGAGCGCGCCGCGGAGGTCGGACCCTCCTGTCCTCCGCGGCGCGTTTCGCTGTCCGGGGCGACCGTGAGAATGCGCCCTCGGTGCACCTGCGCACGCTTCGCATCCGTGGCTTCAAGTCGTTCCCCGATACGCTCGAGATCACACTCGAGCCCGGAGTGGCCGTCATCGTCGGGCCGAACGGCTCGGGCAAGTCGAACATCGCCGACGCGATCGTCTGGGCTGCCGGATCGCTCGCGCCGTCCGAGTTGCGCGCCGAGAAGCCCGATGACGTGCTTTTCGCGGGCGGAGGCGACCGGAAGGCGGCGGCGCACTGCGAGGTCGAGCTCGTCTTCGACAACGAGGACGGGACGTGGCCGGATCTCGACTTCTCCGAGGTCTCGATCGCCCGCCGGCTCGTCCGCGGCGCCGAGGGTCAGTACCTCGTCAACGGAGCCGCCGTGCGCCGTACCGATCTCGTCGAGATCCTCTCCGACGTCGGGCTCGGCTCCGCGATGCACTCGATCGTCGGCCAGGGCAAGGTCGAGCAGGTGCTCGCGTCGAGGCCCGAGGATCGCCGCGCGTTCGTCGAGGAGGCCGCAGGGCTAGGGAAATTCAAGCGCCGCCGCCATCGCGCCGAGCTCAAGCTCGCGCGTGTCGCGCTGCAGGTCGAGCGTGCTCGTGACGTGGAGGAGGAGGTACGCAAGCGTTTGCGGCCGCTCGCGCTCCAGGCCACGGCGGCCGAGCGCACCAAGCGCCTTGCGGTCGAGATCACGGGACTGCGCGCTCGGATCGCGCAGCTCGACCTCGCCGACTCGGG
>JBGSXQ010000184.1:0-22320 GCA_041751315.1 Gaiellaceae bacterium
GGCTCCCTGCTCGTCGATGCCTGGGTCGACCAGGCCGCCACCAGCTACACCGTCACCCGGTATCTGAGCGCCGGTCGCCACGAAGTCAAGGTCGAGTACTACGAGCACGGGGGCAAGGCGGTCGCGAAGCTCGGCTGGGAGTGACGTGCGTCGGTCGGCGTCGGAGCGTGATTCAGCGGATTGAACGGCCTGCCCGAACTGGTCAGGCGCTCGAGTGCTCGGCCACTACATCCAGGAGGCCGTCCACGACGAGGTCGAGCTGATCCTCGCGAAGATGTGGGTACAACGGGAGCGTGAGAATTCGGCCTGCGACGTGATCGGTCATCGGGAGCGGGCGCATGTCCGGCCTTGCGTACTCGGTGAAACGATGGATGGGCGGGTAGTGGACGCTTGTCTGCACGCGGTGCCGCGCCAAGGCATCGCGGGCGTATTGCTGGGTCTCGGCGGGCAGGATCGCCACGGCGAGATGATGCGAGGACGAGACACTGGAGTCTTGGGCCGCGAAGGGCATGCTGATCCCGTGCACTCCGTGGAGCCGTTCACGGTAGGTCGACATTATGCGCGCCCGCTCTGCCGTTGTTCGTGGGAGGCGCTCCAGCTGAACGAGGCCGATTGCAGCTCGAACCTCGTCCAGCCTGTAGTTGAAGCCCCGGGCCACGACGTCGTACGTGCTTGCGTGGCCGCGGTGCCGCATCCACGTCAGAGTGGTCATCCCGTGCGACCGCAGTAGGCGGATCCGTGAGGCGAGCTCGTCGTCGTCGGTGACGACCATGCCGCCCTCGCCGACCGGAAGATTCTTGTTGGCGAAGAAGCTAAAACACCCGACGTCTCCGAAAGTTCCGCACGGGCGGCCCGCGGCGGAGGCGCCGACTGCGTGGGCAGCATCCTCGACAACTGCCACTCCGTGCGCGCGGGCGATGTCGAGGATCGCTGAGATGTCGCATGGGACGCCTCCGTAGTGGAGAACGACGATAGCTCGGGTCGACGGAGTAATCGCACCCTCGACATCTCGGGGATCGAGATTGAGATCGTCCGGGCCGAGGACGTCGCAGAACACCGGCTCCGCCCCTGTATGAGTAATCGCGTTCGCGGCGGCGACGAAGTTCAGCGACGGCACGACGACCTCGTCGTCCCGCCCGCAACCGACTGCGAGCAATGAGAGGTGGAGCGCCGCGGTCCCACTCGAAACGGCGATGGCATGTTTCGAGCCACAGAATTCGGCGAATGCCGACTCGAACTCCTCGACAGTAGGCCCCATGCTCCACCAGCCAGAGCGGATTACTCGCGAGACGGCCGTCTCGATGGCCTCGTCGACAGCGAGATCTGACAGCGGGACAGCCCACATGCCATCTTTACCCGGCTCAGAGTCGTGATCGGGGCTGTCGGCTGTTGACAATGGCATAGCTGTAATCTACCTTGGTATGCAGGGGATAGAGGCTCGGGCGTTGGACTAGACATCCAGGGGTTAGGGAGCTCGAGCGCGGGGTAAGCCAGGGGTTAAGGACATCGGGCGCAGCGCGCCGTGGGGAGGAGGTTGGCTATGGGACATGGCTCAGGAGGTTTCACGCTCCGCGGCGCGGGAGCTGTACAGCGACGGGTTGACGGCCAGTGGACTATGGTCGCGAAGCGTTGCCTCGACGTGTCTATCGCCGGATTTCTGTGCCTAGTCCTCATCCCTGCCTTCATCTCGATTGCGATCGGAATCCGGCTCGAGAGCGCCGGGCCGTCGTTCTATCGGTCGAGGCGGGTCGGGCGTGGCGGTCGCGTGTTCACGATGGTCAAGTTTCGGAAGATGCGACACGGGGCGACGGGCCCCGCGCTCACCGCGTCGGGCGACGATCGCTTCACGCGCGTCGGCGCTTTCCTCGCTCGGACGAAGCTCGATGAGTTGCCGCAACTCTGGAACGTGCTGCGGGGAGACATGAGCCTGATTGGGCCCCGGCCCGAGGACCCCGAGTTCGTGGCGCGTTACCCGATGGAGTTCGACGACATCTTGCGCGTGCGACCGGGCATTACCGGTTTCTCACAACTGGCGTTTGCGAAGGAGCATCAAGTGCTCGATCGCTCGACTGATCCGATCGCCTATTACGTGGACAGCCTGCTCCCGCAGAAGATCATGCTTGACAGGCTCTATCTCATCTCGCAGTCGGTGTATCGAGATCTCTCGATTCTGGTGTGGACCGTTCTCACCGTCATCGGCAAGGTGGACGTCTCAGTCAACCGGGCAAACGGCCGGTTGACGGTGCGACGGCGTTCGCGGCAGGCTCAGAGGAGCGCCGGTGCGGTGGCTGCCAGGTCATGAGCAAGCGGGAAGCCGACACCGACGCGTACCAGCCGGAGTTACCCAGCGTCCACCGCGTCGGACCCGGACCAATAAGAACGGTCATCCTTGCGGGCGGCGCAGGGACGCGACTGCGGCCGTATACCTCGATCCTGCCGAAGCCGTTGATGCCGCTGGGGGACCGCTCGATCCTCGAGCTCCTTATGAGGCGACTGGCGAAGGTGGGCTTCGTCGACATCACGCTGTCCGTAGGTCATCTTGCCCACTTGATCGAGGCCGTGCTCGGTAGCGGAATCGAGCACTCCGTACGGCTCTCGTACGTGCGAGAAGATGCGCCTCTCGGCACGGCTGGGTCGCTTCGCCTCGTCTCCGATCTCGACGACACCTTCCTCATGCTGAACGGTGATCTTGTGACGACGCTGGATTTCGGCGATCTCCTCCGGCACCACCGGGCGTCGGGCAACGTGCTGACGATCGCGACGCGTAGACGCGAGGTACAGACCGAGTACGGCGTACTGGGTGTGAGTCCCGACGAACGAGGACCGCGCATCGTCGGCTACGATGAGAAGCCCGTGTTCGAGTTCCTCGTGAGCATGGGCATCTACATTCTTGAGCCGGAAGCGCTCGCGCACATTCCGGACGTCGGTTACTTCGATTTCCCCGACCTCGTGCAGAGTCTGCTGGACTCGGATGCGCGCGTCGGGTCGTACGAATTTGACGGCCTCTGGCTCGACATCGGTCGCCAGGAGGACTACGAGAGAGCAATCGTCCTCTGGGAGAACGGCGATCTTGCCGAGCTTTTCGAAGAGCTGCAGGAAGACTTCGTCACGACGCTTTCCGCGGAAGAGGCGCCGGCGGTCGCCGAGGGCGGCAATCCCGCCACCTAGGCGACCCGTGGTCCAGGCGAGTTGAGTCGACGCACGCAACTCTTTGTCGACCCGAGCGAGCGAGCTTTCCCAGGCGGCGTGGCGGACTCCGCGGTCGCCGGTTCGGCGGTCGACTGGGTGTGGCCCGATCCGGAATGTGGCGACATCAGAACCGTCGTGCGGGAGGAGCCTGTTAGTGCCTCTCCTGTCAAGGTCTTGCATGTCATTACAAGGTTCGTCGACGGGGCGGGCGGGAATACGCTCGTCTCGGTGCTGGGCTTAAACCGCGTCGGCTTCGAGCCATGGATCGCCGGCGCTGAGGGGGGCGCGCTCTGGGCGCGGGCCGAGGCGGAACGGGTGGCCACCGTGAAGCTCCGGCACATGCGTGGGCCGATGTCGCCCCTGCACGACCTGCTAGCGATCGTCGAGCTCGTGCGATTGATCCGCCGCGAGCGCTTTACGATCGTGCACACGCACTCCTCGAAGGCTGGCTTCGTTGGACGCGTGGCGGCTTTGTTATGCCGCGTGCCGATCGTGTTGCATACGATTCATGGCTTTAGCTGGCACGACTACATGACCCCGCGCCGGCGCCGGCTCTACGTGACCCTGGAGCGCCTCGTTCGCCCATACACCGACGCGTTCCTTGCGGTGTCCCCGCGCGTCGCACAGGACGCCGTGGACATCGCAATGGCAGATCGCGCGAATACCTTCGTGGTACCTTCTGCGATCGAGCTCGACACCGTTCCGACGCGTCCTGACTCGCTCATTCGCGACGAGCTCGGCATACCTGAGGACGCGGTGGTCGTCGGGACGGTGGGTCGACTCGACCTCCAGAAGGCGCCTCTCGATTTCGTCCGCATGGCCGCGGCCGTACAGAGGACGCGCCCAGGAGCACGGTTCGTCGTGGTCGGCGAAGGTGAGCTCATGAACGACACGCGCAAAGAGGCCTGTCGTCTAGGTGTCGACCTGCTGCTCACCGGGTACACGCCGGAAGCGGCGCGGATCGCCTCAACCTTCGACGTGTACGTCGTCTCCTCCATCTACGAGGGGGTGGGACGTGCAATGTGCGAGGCGCTTGCATCAGGGCGACCTGTTGTGGCAACGGCTGTGAACGGCGTTGTAGACGTGATCGAGGACGGTGTGACCGGTCTGCTCGCGCAGCCACGTGACCCTGACGGCCTAGCCCGGAAGGTAATCTGGGCCCTCGACCACCAGGACGATGCTCTCCGAATGGGTCGGGCGGGTGCCGAACGGGTGCGCACGCTGTTCCATCCCTCCCTGATGTGCGCTCTGATCGAACTGCACTACCTTAGGCTGCTCGGCGCTCGGCGTTGAGCGCCCTTCGCTCCGTTCTCTCGCGACGAGCTGAGTCGTCCGCGGAATGGAGCAGCAGAGTCGGCGGCGCAGTGGCGGTACACTCGACCGGCGAGGTATCGTGCTACTTACTTGGGGTTGTTATGCCCAGCGCCCTTCGGCGGCCCTAACTACCTGAGCGACCTTCCGCGGAGAATCGTTGAGAACGACGCCCACGATGACTGCGTGTGCTGCTCGCAGAGACGCCGCAGCGGCTCCGACCTGCTGAGCCGCTGTCCCGGTGCGGGTCACGAGAATCGATCCGGACGCGGCCGATGCCAAGAGCGCAGCGTCGTCGCCTTGAAGAAGCGCGGGGGCGTCGAAGATGATTAGGTCAGCCCGCTTCTGGAGCGCGACGATAGTCGCCCTAATACCCTCGGGCGTCAGGAGCGAGGTGGGGTCCGCGGCGGCGTGTCCGCTCCCGAGGATCTGCAGCTTTGTGCCGTTCTGTCGGACGGCGCCCCAGTTCTGTAGGGCAGCGTCCGCCGTGACCGCGCCGGCGAGGACGTCGACGAGCCCGACGCGCGTCCCAGAACCTGCCAGCGTCGACAGGTCGGGTTGACGTAGGTCGCCGTCGATCAGCACAACCCGATACCCCGCTTCCGCGAAGGCGAGCCCGATACCCGCTGCGATCCGAGTCTTCCCCTCGGACTCGGTTGCGCTCGTGACCACCAGCGATCGAAGCCCGCGATCGAGCGCGAGGAACCGTAGGTTCGCCCGAAGCGTGTCGTACGACTCAGCATTCGACGCGATGGCCGCGTCTGCATTGATCGGGGTCACTCCTAGATTGTGCTCGCTGACGACGCCCAGGATAGGGGCGTCTACGATCTGTGACACGTCGTCAAGGACGTCGATCTCGACCGGGTGTGCTTCGAGCAGAGTAAAATCCGCCGACTGCCCCGCTGGTAGAGCGAGGCGGCTCGTGCTCACGCGATACGTCGCCGGTTCTCGGCGGGAAACGGCCTGTGCCTCTCGTATCACAGCTCCGACGATTCCGAGGATGAGCCCGAGGAGGCCGCCGAGCAGGAGGTAGACGAGTTTCTTGGGCGAGCTCGGCGCCGCTGGTAGCTGCGCCGGGCTCGTGGTCGTGACCTTGACCGGAGACCCTCCGTCGCCCCGGAGCGTCTCGAGATTGGCGACGAATGCGGAGAAGTTGACGCCGAGTGAGGTCGCGATGGCGCGCGCCCGTTGGGGCGTCTCGTCAGTGACGTTCACCGAGATGAGCACGGTGTCGGCGGGAACGGAGGCCTGGATGCGGCTGGCGAGCACGCCTTCGTTAAACGGAAGCTTGAGGTCGTCGACGACCTGACGGAGGACGCCAGGGCTCGTGATCAGCTGTGCATAGCTCTGGATGCGCTGTTGCGAGAACAGCCCACCGGTATAGATGTCGCTTGGGTCAGACGTGCTCGTCGAGACAAAGAATTGCGTACTAGCCGTGTAAAGTGGTGTCCGCGTCCATGCGAGCGCGCCTGCGGCAAGCACGCACAGCACCGTGACGATCGCGATGAGGCGCACATGTTCGCGTAGCACTCGGGCGTACTCGGCAAGGTCCATCAGCTCTCCTGTGTGAGCGGGTTTGCTCGGTTACAGGATACTGAGATCCCGCCGAGACGAAAGACCAGACTCGACTTTACTTTTATGCGTAGTGCGGCACTTTTCTGCGTAGTGCGGCGCTATTGGCCGTTACACGGGCCGTCGGTCGAGCTCAGTTGCGACTCGGCGCTGCGCGCCGCGGTAGTACCTGACGATCTCCGCAGGTGTAAGCGTGTGCTTGCTCGGCCTCCCGAGGAAGAAGTACGCGGACGCGCTGTCCATCGCAAACGGCTCGGGCACAAGCAGATCGAGCCAGCGCAGCCAGAAGAAGAGGCCCCGGCTGATGCGCCCCACCAACTCCGACCGAGTCAGCGCTCGGACGAGATGGTCGATGCTCCACTGGAGCTGAGTCCCCGGCCCGGCGACGGGGCCCGCGGCGATCTCGTCAAACTCTCGGAAGAGGTACCGATGTCCGCTGCTCGTATACCGCACGAAGTCGTGAGCACCGGCGTGGACCTGTTGCAGGAACGGCGTCTCCGCGTACACGACGCCATTCGGTTTGAGCACGCGTCGAATTTCGGCGACGACCTGAACGGGGTCGAGCACGTGCTCGAGCACCGCCTGGACGACAGCTGCGTCGACGCTCTCGTCGGCAAGCGGAATCTGGTGTGCGTCCGCGATGAACTGCGTGACGTCGCTTCCGTAGATGTCGAAGGCGAGCACCCGGATGCGCTCGTCCTCGTAGATCGACTCCACGCCGTTCCCGATCGTCCCGCCGCCGACCACGAGGATCAACGGCGAGTCGGGGGTCAACGAGACCAGACGCTCGATGTTCGCGGCTGCGACCTCGTTTCGCGGCTTCCAGAGCGGCCGGACCCACTCCGGCAGCCGATCCGACCCGGCCCGTCTCGGCGCACCGTCCGACGCGGTCGTCGACAACGCGGCCGGAATGACGCTTTGGCGGAGGTCGGCGAGGATCGGCCAGCTGCCCGTCGTGGGAAATGGCTCGCCGTGGAGATCGCAGTGAGATGCGTTGCAGCGAAAGCCGTCGGCGGATCTCACGAGAGAACCATGGCAGGCGGGGCACGCGAGCAGTCCGGACACAGCGTCGAGGTTGGCGAGAGCTGCCATGGTGCGCCGGCGGATGTTACGTACGTGCAAGGGCGACTGTCACCGTCTGCGCCGACCGTCCCTACCATGAGGACACGCGAAATGGTGAGGGTCGAGACCGAACGCGGCATGTCCAGGCCGTCTGCGCGAGGGTCCGCGCCAGCATGCGCCTTATCGACGCGCCGCCATATAGACGAGAGCCGTTGACATGAACCGTATGCCCGAGGCACGCTTGCCGGTGTCGCAGGGGGTGCTCGATGCAGGCCAACGAGCCAGCTTGGATGCGGCACCGTCGGCCAAGACCCGCCGGGCGACCGGCGCCCGCATCTTCTTGTCCCTCGTCCTCGTCTCGGCCGCCATGCCGGTAACGGTCGCCCAGGGCGTCCCGATCGTCAACTCGATAAGGATCCTGGACATCCTGCTCTTGTTCGCCGCCCTGACGCTCGTCCTGGACCTGGCGTACCGGCCCCTCGAGCTCGGATACCGACAGGTGTTCTGGATCCTCGCGCTGCTCGTCCTCGTCTCGCTCGTGTCCGTCGTGTGGTCGCAAGATCGGACAGCGACCGTGCGTGCCCTCACGATCTCCCTCGAGGGATTGGTCGGGTATCTGTTCGTCGTCCGCGAGCTCGACGGCCTCTCGCCGAGACGTGTCGTCGCCTACTTCGAGCGCTTTCTCTACCTGCTTCTCATCCCCGCCGTTTTCCTCTTACTGCGCGTCCCCGGCTTCGAGCCCGCGGTCGATCCGGACGTCTCGCGCACGTCCGGGGAATATTTGCGTTACTTCACCCGCCTGTCGCACCCCATCCTCGGGTCGTCGAACAATCTCGCGGCGGTCCTCGTTCTCCTCGTGCCGGTCCTTGTCTACTGGGGGCACGTCCGCAAGGATCGCCGAATCTCGATCGCCGGCCTCGTCGGGGCGATTGCGATCATTTTGACGCTCTCGAGGGGCACGCTTCTCGCGTTCGTGGTCGCCGCAGCGGTGTATGCGATGGTCACGGCAGGCTCGCGCGGTCGGAGGCTCGCGCTCGGAAGGAAGATTGTGCTGATTGCCGCGATCGGCGGGGTCGCGCTCGCTTCGGTGTATGCGTTCAACCCCGCGACGCGTGAACTCCTGGCCACACGACTGAGTCTGCGGAACTTCGAGCTCCGGCTTCAGCTCCTCACGGACGCTTGGTCGAAGATCGAGAGTCATCCGGTGCTCGGGTACGGCGCCGGTGTCGCGCCGCAAGGCGATTTGGCGCTCGGTGAGGAAGTGCACAACGCGTTCCTTCAACAGGTGCTTTACTACGGGATTCCTCTCGGGTTCGCTGCGTGCGTCCTTCTCTGCGCGCTCGTCGGTTTCTTCATCGCCAAACGCAGGAAGACCGCGATCGCCGGCGTCGCGGCCTTCACACTGATGGTCGAGCTCGTGAGCTTCCTGTTCCAGTCAAGCTTCGAGGGAACCATCCACCGCGTGCTCTTCTATATGCTCGTGGGCGCGCTCGTCGCGCTCGTACGGTCCTCCGAGGTCGAACGGGGGGCTGGGAAGGTAGCTGCATCGTGATCCACCTCGTCACGCCGTACGGCCGGCAGGGGCCGAGTTCGCGCGTACGCGTGTGGGAGTGGTCGGACCGACTTGCGGTAGAGCATGTTGTGACTGCATACATCTCGGCTCGGAACTCAAGCCCGGCCACACTCGCGCGCCATCCCTTTTCGGTCGCCGCAGCGGAGCGTCGTCTGCGTGCGGTCGCGCGCAGCAAGCCCGATCGCCTGCTCCTGCATCGTGAGGCATCTCCTCTCAGCCGCGGCCGTCTCGAAGCGGAGCTCATCGACCGCTCGAAGTCCACGGTCTACGACTTCGACGACGCGTTGCAGTGGGACTGGGGTGGAGGTGGGATCTTGCGCCGCCTGGCGCCGAAGGCCCCGAAGGCGCACGCGTCGATCTGTCGAGCTGACCGGGTTATCGCCGGCAATGCCGTGCTCGCCGACTGGGCGTCGGATCACAACCGTGATGTCGTGATCGTCCCTAGCTGCGTCTCGCCTGATTCGTATCGGCCAAAGGACGACTATGTCCTCGGTGACCCGCCTCGACTGGTCTGGATCGGGTCAACGGACAACGAACACTATTTGCGTGTGGCACAGGTCGCACTGCGTGAGGTCCACCGCCGTACTGGGGCGCGCCTCACCCTCGTGAGCGGGACGAAACGCACGCTCGGCAATCTCGAAGACATGATCGACCGCATGTCCTGGTCAGAGCGGGTTCAGCACGAGGACCTGCGGGACTTCGACCTCGCGATCGCGCCGCTCCCTGACGAGCCGTACACGCGCGGTAAGTCCGGCTACAAGCTGCTGCAATACGGGGCTGTCGGGCTTCCCATCGTGGGGAGCCCGATCGGCGTGAACGAACAGATCCTGGGTGAGCTCGGCATGCCGGGGGCGACTTCGGAAGACGAGTGGGTCGACGCGATCCTGGCTCTCCTCTCGAGTTCGGCAGCTGAGCGGGCCCACCTCGGCGCTCTGGCACGAGCCACGGTCGAGAGGATGTATTCGTACGACGCGTGGCTCCACACCTGGCAGAGGCTGGCGGTGGGCGTCTCGGATTCGCGTGCGAGCGCGATCGGATAGCCATGCCGTCGTCGATCCACGTCGTCATCGTCAACTGGAACACGGGAGAGCATCTCGACGCGTGCCTACGATCGATCGAGTGCGCTTCGACCGACGACGTTCGCATCTCGAAGGTGACGGTCGTCGACAACGCATCCAGTGACGGATCTGCCGATCGAGTGAGCTCGACCGTGTTCACGGTCGAGATCCTGCGCAACGCAGTGAACGCCGGCTTCGCCGCTGCCTGCAACCAGGGCGCCCGTGTAAGCGACGCGGACTACCTTCTCTTCCTGAACCCGGACACGCGACTCCGCCCGGAGACGCTGTCGGAGGTTGTACGTTTTATGGACGCCGAGGGATCCTCCAAGGTTGGCATCTGTGGAGCGCTCCTTCTCCGGCCGGACGGAACTGGGGCGATTTCGTGTAGTCGCTTCCCCACTCTTCGGACCTTCGTGTGTGCCATGACCGGGCTGACCGCCGTTCTCCCGCGATTTTTCCCATCGCATCACCTCTCGCCCTCGGAAACCACGTCAAGCCGGCCCGTCGACCAGGTGATTGGGGCGTTCTTCTTCGTTCGCTCGCAGTTGTTCATCTTGCTGGAAGGCTTCGACGAGCGCTTCTTCGTCTACTTCGAGGACGTCGACTTCAGCCTCCGTGCCAGGCAGCTCGGCTTCACGACGTACTTCCTGCGCGAGGCCCGCGTCGTCCACGTCGAGAACGTCAGCTCGACGCAGGTACCGGCCGAGCGGCTGCTCTACTCCCTTCGAAGCAGGCTACTGTACGCGCACCGCCACTGGCCGCGCCGGAGGGCCGTGTTCCTCGCCATGTTGACACTCCTTGTCGAGCTCCCGGCGCGCCTGATCGCCGCCGTGCTCAGACGCGACCTCGTGCAGGCTCGCGCAACCGTCAATGGCTATCGCGGTTTGGTCGGCTGGATGCTCGGCGGCATGGCGCCCGTCACGCCTCGTTCCCCGCGTGTTCACGAGTCGTGATCGGCGTGCTTGGTACGCACACTTCAGGCCACCATCGCGAGTTGCCGGCACCGCTCCGGGAGAGGCCGCTCCTGCTGCTCGAGCCGCACCTCGACGACGCGGCGCTATCGTGCGCGGCGTTGCTCGCGCGTGAAGCGCCGATCGACGTCTTCGCCGTTCTCGTCGGCCGCCCCGACCCGCCTCAGCAGGGATCGTGGGATCGCCTGACAGGATTCGCGAGCTCAGACGAAAGCATTGCCGCGCGGATCGAGGAGGAGCAAACCGCGTTGGCCGACACTCCGCACCGGCTCGCGCTTGGCGACTTGCTGGAGGGGCAGTACCTAAACGGCGGCCGACGCCGTCGGGAAGACGCGGGGGCGCTCGCTTCGGCGATCTGGAACTGGTTGGATCTCGCCGGTCGAGGCATCGTTGCGGTTCCGGCGGGTGCGGGGTCCCCGCTTCGTCGAACCGATCGGGTGTTGCGACGCCTTGGAGCTAGCACAGCGTCGCCTCTGCAGCACCCGGATCATCTGTTCGTACGCGACGCGGCAGTCGAGGCGCTCGACGCGCGCTCCGACGGTCAGATCCTGTTCTACGAGGAGTTTCCCTATCGATGGGGTTCTCCGGCCGATCGCGAGATAGATCGGATTGCGCGCTCACGACGGCGGCCACTCGAGGCCATTACGATCATGGTAGACCGCCGTGTAAAGGCTGACCGGATCCGCAAGTACGCGAGTCAAGTTGCGTACCTGACAATCCGGGGGCGAGACATTGCATCCTCGACGCATCTACCCGTCGATGAGCGATATTGGCTGCTCGTGTGACCGCCAGGGCTAGGTCGCGCGCCCGGCCGGCCAACCTGGTTCAGGCGTTTGTCGTGAGGCGCTCCAGTCGAATAGTCTCATCAGTGCGCGTGAAATGCTGGAAGATCTCGGAAGCGCATTCCTGCATTTGAGGACACGAAGCAGCTAATGGTTCGACATCAGAAGCGAGTTCTCATCGTCCACCAAGCCGACGGCTACGCCAACGGACTACGCGGTTTCGAGATCGCGCGGTTCCTTCGGAGGCTCGGCCACTCCGTCGAACTCGTCGACACGTACTACCTAAGTCGAGCCACCTCAGCTCGCACATCGTTTCGCAACAGGCTCCCTGCGCTGGGGTTGCGACGCTCCGCGCTCTATGGGGTCGAGTTATTGGCACTGGTAACCAGGCGCGTGCGGCTCGGACGCAGGTACGTGTCGTATTACTGGCACATCGCAGACTGTCGGCTGCGACGAGACATTCTTGCTCGATCGCTTGATCTCGATGAATTCGACCTGGTGATCTGCGAGACACCATACGACGCGCTGATTCTCACCGTTCCGACAACTGCTACCACGTTCTACGACTGTCCCACGCCGTGGGCGGACGAGCTTTTCGACGACATGAAGCTAACCCCCGCCCAGCACGAACGCATGAGAAGATTTGAGCGGCATCTATTTGAATCAGTGGACTATCTAGCATTCCACTGGGAGTCATATGCGAAGTATGTTCTCGTACATTACGGAATTTCCGGAAAGAATCTCATCACGCTGAATTGGGGATGCACTTCTCCACCGGCACGTGCACGCTTTGCGGATCCGCCTCGTATCGTTTATATCGGATCGCTCGCTAGCCAGTATATCGACTTGGAGATGTTGGCTCGGCTTTCCGCGCTGTATCCCCATCTCGACGTTTATGGCGGCCCGCCACCGGACAATCATTTGAGGTTGAACTACTTGGGTTATGCCTCTCCGAAGGTCTTGGCTCAATACCAGATCGGGCTAGTCACGAGTTCGCGTGCTCCGCTACGCAGACAGGGATTCTCTGCGAAGCACCCCGAGTACCTTTCGTACGGTCTGCCCGTTCTGGTTCCGGAGTGGAGAGAGAGTCTCGAGCTCCTCCGCGGCTCGGTGACTTATAGTGAGGATACGTTTCTCGAGCGGGTTCGAGCCCTCAGCCGAGAGACTGAGTGGGAGCGTGTGAGCGACGAGGCATATCAGCAGGCGCAGGCATTGGCCTGGAGCAATACGCTCCGCCCGTTAGGGGATCTCATTGATGAGCTCTGAGCTAGCGTTTGAGACGCCAGGGCTCGAGTCTGATGTCGAGAGGCTGATCGTCTTCCGCTTCGACAGGAATCCACTCGTCTGTCGGGAGCGAATAGCTCTATTGAGGCAACTGAACCCTGATGTTTTCGTATGCGGGCTCTATGGCGGTCAAGGCGGCCTCAGGGGGGCGTGTTTTAGGTTTGGCGCTCGCTTTGTCCTCGGATTGGATGACTTCTACTCATCGCCCCGTGCTGGCGATTGGAGCTGGCGGAACGGCGACCTTGCGCTGGCTGCGTGGTACCGGGACGGCGGGCATCGGCTGCCGTTCGATGTACTCCATGTGATCGAGTGGGATCTCTTGCTACTGGCCCCACTCGACGAGCTCTACGGATCTGTACCGGTCGGCTCGGTTGGGCTAACTGCACTGACTCCTCTTGCCGCGGTCGAGAAGGACTGGTTCTGGTTGCATGCCGAGAACGGGCGGGCCTGGGAGGAGCTTCTTGGCTTCGCTCGTGAACACTGGGGCTACCGGGGCGACCCGTACACGTGTCTCGCCGGAGGCCCCTGCTTTCCGCGCTCGTTCGTCGAGCGGTACGCCACGGTTGACTTGCCTGAGTTATGTCACGACGAGCTTCGGCTTCCTCTCTTCGCTCAGATCCTTGGCTTCCCCCTGGTCGACACTGGTCTCCGCGGCCCATGGCGTGGGGAATCGGCGGACCCATACTTCAACCTTGCCGGCCGCGAGATCGAGCTCAGCCTCATCGAAGCCGAGTCGAGGCGGTCGGACGGACGACGAGCCTTTCATCCGGTTCGGTCCAGGCTGCGTGGCCTGCTGACTATCGACTCGTGACGTCCCCTGAGCCCCCGAGCGTTTGCTCCTTGCGGCCGACTTGCTCGAGGAGGAGGATGCCACTGCTCATCGTCGCGCCTTCTCGAAGTCAGGGACGCTGCCTTCGAGCACCAACGTCTCGAAGGCGTTCATCGCCTCGCTGCCGACGGCTCGTCCGTGCCCTTCGACGTTACGGAGGTGTGGATCCTCGCTCTGTCCCACCTCGCGGCGACGGATCGCTACGAAGCCGCTCTCGCGGAGACTTGATTGAAGGAGCTCCTCGTCATAGTGGAAGTGGTGGCCCCACGCGCGGAAGGCATTATTGACGACGAACTGCGGAGTCGCATGTCGAGGTCCGTCGAGAAAGGTATCGGCGATCCACTGAATGTATGCTTGCTCCTCGGGGTCAGGATCATTCCGATTTTGGTAAAGGTCTAGGAGCCGAGTTAGATCGGGTGTCGCGATCCGAATCCGACCTCCAGGACGAAGAACGCGAGCGCACTCCGTGAGGAGTCGCCGCCCCGCGCTGTACGGAACGTTGGCGATCATGTGCTCGAGATAGATGTAGTCAAATGTCGCGTCTGCGAACGGGAACTGCCTTGTCGCGTCGAGGAAGATCACATGCCCTTCCGAGCGATCGGCCTGCGTTGGATTTAGATCCGTGTTGAGCCAGCCTGGAATGGGGTTTGCTCCAGTTCCAATCTGCAGCTTCGTGATCGCCTGCCCGCTTAGGTAGGAACGGACGACACCCCCGCGCCGCAATCTCCACCACGTCCGTCGTTGTGCGGCGAACAACGCCTGAGCGGCCTTGACCATGTGGCGCAAGACCGGACTTCGCCGGAGAAGGAGCGTTAGAGTCAATTCACGGAATCCGATGCTTGCTCCTGGAGGCGGGCTACGCCGCCCGCGTAGTATGGCTGCCCGTGTCGTTGTGTGATGGTGAGAGGAACTTCTGAGCATGCGAGATCGCATCTGGAGATTCATGAAGCGCTCCCTTCACACCGGCGGGCGGAGTATGGGCTACGAGATCCGACGCGTCACGCCGCCGTTCCCCCGTGACTTCGGACCAACGGACATCGAGCTCTGGAGAAGCGTCTCGGGGTACACGATGACCTCTCCCGAAGCCGTCTTCGTTCTCGCGGACTCCGTTCGCTACATCGTGGCCACTGGTGTAGAGGGGGCGATCGTGGAGTGTGGCGTCTGGCGCGGGGGAGGCATGATGGCGGCGGCCAAGACTCTTATCGAAGTCGGAGAAGCCGACATCGAGCTGTTCTTGTTCGACACCTTCGGCGGCATGACCGCACCGACGGAGCGCGATGTCCACTGGACGGGACCCACGGCAGAGCAGCTGCTCCGGCAGGACGTGGATCGAGACGCGTCGACGGTCTGGGCACGCGCTGCTCTCGACGACGTACGCGGTGCCCTGAGTCAGGTTTCGTATCCTAGCTCTCGCATCCACTACGTCGTGGGGCGAGTGGAGGAAACCATTCCGGGGAGCGCACCGGATCGGATCGCGCTCTTGAGACTGGACACCGATTGGTATGAGTCGACGAAGCACGAGCTCGTCCACCTGTACCCGCGACTCTCGCCCGGGGGCATCCTGATCGTGGACGACTACAGCTGGTGGCGGGGTGCCCGCGAGGCAACGGACGAATACTTCGCAGAGAATCCGCCGGCCCCTTTTCTCATCCGCATAGACGATGGAGGGCGGAGGGTCGCCGTAAAGCCGTGAGGCAGACAGGAATCAGACGGGCGTCCCAGATCTTGACGTCGCGGCCCGTACCGATCTCAGGGCGAAGCCATAAGTCTCGAAGAGCAGGGTTCGTCGGAAGAGCAGGAGCGAGAGCTGCATGAACAGGACGGCTATGAGACCGCCGAAAATGCCGGACACCAAGTTTGCGCCCCCGAGATACGCGACGAGCCAGCCGGCAGTACCGCTGAGAGTGCCGACCAAGACCGGCGCTAGAACCGGAGGGATTGGACACACGTTGGATTGACGCCTCGTTCCCCTCCAGAGCACCACGGACTCCGCAAACGCTGAGACGAGCCAGCCGAGCCCCACAGCCGCGATACCGATGATCGGAAGGAGCGGCAACGCGACACCGAGCCACACGACTGCTTCGAGGGCTGTCGCACGCAGTGGGACCGTGGCGTCTCCGACCGCAAAGAGAAACCCCTGGGTCGAGACGCGAATGGAACCACCGATCGCCAGCCCGAGGCACGCACCAGGAACGGCGAGGCTCGCGTCGGCCCATTCGTCTCCAAATAGGCCCGGGATCAGACCGGGTGCGGATGCCGCAACACCCGCGAGAAGAGTTCCTCCGACGACGGCCGTCATTCTGGTACTGCGCTCGATCCATGCGGATGCATCCTGCTGTGCACTCACGAGCTTGGCCATTGTTGGGAGGGACACTCGGAGGAGTGATCCGAACAGCAGGTACGGAATCTCCAGCAATCGGCGCGCGAGCGACCAGAGCCCAAGCGTCGCTGCGTTGGCGATCGCGGCGATGCCGACTGAGAGCGCTTGGTCGCGGACGAGCCACGTCGCGTTCACAGCCTGAAACCGTCTCCCGAAGCTCAGCATTGGCCGAACCGTGCTCCATCTAAGGCTTGGTCGCACCCATCCAACCGGACTGACGCGAGCCATTGCAATCGCGGCGGCGGCACGCATCGCGATCGTTGCGGTCGCCAAACCCCAGATCCCGAATCCTGCGACAACGAAAGCGATCGCCCACAAATGATTCGTGAGAACCTGCGTCACTTCGACGAGTGCGAGGGGTCGGTACGAAAGCGACCGTTCGAGCGCGATTCGTCCCGGAAATTGGAGGGCTACGAGCGGGGAAGACAACGCCATGACCGCGATCACCGCTCCCGCTTCGCCGAAGGCGAGGGAGATCAGTGCGATGAGAGCGGTCATTGCGAACGTGACCGTGAACTGAATCCCCATCACTGCCTGAAGCTCGTCTTCAGTAGGTGGTTCGGCGCGTCGGATGAGCGCGCCGCCGAGGCCGCCGTCCGAAACGACTGCAATCACCAGAAGCAACGTGGTGCCAATCGCGATTACGCCGAAGTCATGCGGTGTCAATAGACGCGCCAGCACCACTGTTCCCGCGAATCCAACGAGGAGGATCAAGAGTCCGCGACTGGCAACGATGAACACCCCTGCCGATGCACGGTCCCGCAACTCGAGGCGTGCCTCGGCCTCGACCAAGGTATCGGGCCGAGGCGGATCGACGTCGCTCGCCAAGTTCAGTCGCGCCGACTTGGGCGGGCGCTCGTCCCACGACGACGACCGGCTAGTCGCGTCCGGATGCCAAAACGGCCGAGTTGCCGTCGTGTCTCGGTCCGGATCAGCGCTAGAGCGTTTCCCCGCCAGCGAGCGACGTCTCCGCGTCGGCCGACACGCAGCTGAGGTGGGATCTGCTCCGGCTGCAGTCGAATCCGTACATCAGCACCGAGGAGGAGGCGTGGCAACAACATCGAGTATGGGGAACTCCGCGTCGGCCCCAGCCAGGGCTTGTTCATAAAGTGATGGAGTAGATACGGCTCTGTGCCGTCCGGATATCGACACACCAATCGGTTGCTGTCGATCAGCCGGAGATCGCGGAAAGGCGGGGTTGGGGCAAGGCGGTTGCCGAGTGGCGCCAGCCGTTCCACCAATTCCTCACGTCCGATCACCGCGTTCAGCACGTCCTGATCCGCGAAGTAAAGCGGGTCGGAGAGTCGCCCGCTCCCATAGCAGGTCTCGGCGAGGTCAAGCTTGGACTGTCCTTCGATCCATCGCGGAAACAGCGCGTCGCGCACCTCTCCATCGACGACGAGTACGCCTGCATTGAAGTAAGGATGCCGGTGAAGTGGGCCGAGGTCGAGCAACGTGGCCCACTCCGGGAAGAACCGATCGTGATGTGGCGTGTTGTCCACGAAGCCCACGAGCTTGCCCTGCCTGGCGGTTTGGACGAGCTCTGTCAGTGGGCGCAGTACAACGATGTCCACGTCGAGAATGATCGAGACGCGCGCTGGACGAACCGCTGGCCCGTAAGGGGCGAGGAGGATCGGAGGTGTTTCAGGCGGGGCCGGCAAGATCGTTGCGTGTTGGGCCAGGAGGTCGTGCTGCCATGAGTCCAGGCCTGCGTCGACGATGAACAACGGTTCGTCATGCCCCGCCAGGCGAAGGGAGTTGAACAGCGCAACCAGGCCGATGAAGTGGCGCTTGTCTGAGACACAGTAGATCGCAGTGTCGGGTGCCGAGGAAACTCCTTCGGCTCCCGCATGGGCAAGCTCAGTCATGCGCAGGGTCAGGTAGAGCCGTCGAGGTCACCTGGCATCAGGCCAGACATCGTCCATGACGCTCCCGACGAGCGCCTCGCTTCGTTGATGGCAGCCAGAATCAAGTCGGGCCACTAGCTCGGGGTCGCGGCCGCACGGGTGGGGTTGTCACCGGCACGGAACTCGGACGCGTGACCGTGTCTCGGAGGACGTCTGCCGAGCTTGTTCGAGCTTGGTTGCGTTCCGCGCGCGAGCGCACCAACACCTCCTGACCTACGCCCCGAGGCTCTGCGGACGGTCCTTTGCGGGGGGCGGTCACCGTGCGGATTCAAGCAGGTCGGGCCTCACACGGTCTCGCGTCCCGGAGTCCGGCCGCGTGCTCAGTCGTCGGAAATCCGGCTGGAGAATTCTGCACCGTCGCCCACTTCGGTCGAGTGGGCGGGCACTTGTGGGAGGGGGCCGCCTCGTGCTGCTTACTTCAGGGTGGTGTGCCTGACGGCTGTTCAGACGTTGTAGTGATGCGGCTTATAGAGGTCTACAGACTGACGCATCCATTCAATGGTCTGTGTAAGCCCTTCGTCGAGCGAAGTAGTCGCCCTCCAGTCGAGAAGCCTTTCCGCTTTGCGTGAATCCGCTAGTAGGCGCTCGACCTCGCTCGAGACTGGTCGGCGTCGTTCCTCGTCTATCAGATGGCCTACATCGCGGTCGAGTAACTCGAGAATCCGATGGAGGAGGTCGCCGATACTAAGCTCGACTCCCGTACCGAGATTGATGACTTCTCCTTCGACCTCTGAAGCTTCTGCACACGCGACCATGCCTCGCACGAGGTCGTCGACGAAAAGAAAGTCACGCGTGGGCGTCAGCGAGCCGATCTGGAGCCGGTCGCGGCTGACGGCTTGCAGAATGATGGTCGGGATAACCGCCCGCGCCGACTGCCGGGGACCATAAGTGTTAAATGGTCGAGCAATGACCACGGGAAGCTCGAACGTTCGAAAGTAGCTAAGCGCGAGTTGATCAGCCCCAATTTTGGTCGCAGCGTACGGCGACTGCGCGTGGAGTGGGTGCTCTTCGTCTATCGGAACACGTAACGCCGTCCCATATACCTCGCTCGTTGACGTATGGACTATCCTCTGCGCTTCGTGTCGGCGGGCAGCCTCGAGCACGTTCAACGTCCCGACCGTATTGACACCAACGAACTCTCGAGGATGGACGTACGAGTAGGGGATGGGTATAAGTGCCGCAAGGTGAAAGATGACGTCTCTCTCGTGCGCGGCACGTAGCACGGCGTCAGGATTTACGAGGTCGCCTCGAAAGATCTCGACCGAGTCCAAAATGCCCCGGTCGAGAGTTTCGAGCCACCCGTAATCGTTTCGGGAGTTGTATCGAACGAAGGCGCGGACCTCCGCACCGCGTCGCACCAACTCCTCGACCAGGTGGCTCCCGATAAATCCGCCCGCGCCCGTCACGAGTACCGGCTTCCCGGGAATTGCGTTCGTCGCGGTCTCGGTCACGCGCAAGGCCAGTGAGGGATCAACTCGGGTGGAGCGACGGCGATCTCAGGGCAAGGATTCGCACAAGGAGGAATCATACGTCCGGCGTGGGTCTCGTGAGGGCTGTTGCGTGGTTGCCGAGCGTCGCTTCGTGTGCCACTATGTCTATGCGGGGTGCTGGGGGGCAAGCCGCTCGGATCGAGGGGAGAATGGGGATGTTGGTGCTGCAGAATTCGGCGCGCCTCGAGCGTGCGACCAGACGTACGTTGCTCGCGGTCCTCGGCGTTGCCGCCGTCGCACTCTTTGCACCGAGCGCGGCCCCGCCTCCCGCCTCAGAGGCAGCGGAGGCCGGCACCGTGCCTTCCGGGTTCGTGGAGACGACGGCCTTCAGCGGCTTTACGAACCCGATGGTCGTTCGCTTCGCCACGGACGGCCGAGTGTTCGTCGCCGAGAAGAGCGGGCTGGTCAAAGTTTTCGACAGCCTGTCGGACACGACCCCGACGACATTCGCGGACCTTCGCACCAACGTCCACAACTTCTGGGATCGCGGACTGCTCGGGATGGCGCTTCACCCGGAGTTTCCAGCCGTCCCATACGTCTACGTCCTCTACACGTACGACCACATACTGGGAGATCCCGCACCTCCGCCGAAGTGGGGAGTTCCGGGGGCAGTCTCCGATTCCTGTCCGAATCCACCAGGTGCGCTGTCGGACGGCTGCGTCGTGAGTGGCCGACTCTCTCGTCTGCAGGCTGCGGGCAACGTCATGACTGGCTCTGAGCAGGTACTCGTCGAGGGTTGGTGCCAGCAGTACCCGAGCCACTCGGTCGGCGCCGTCGAGTTCGGGCCGGATGGCATGCTCTACGCAAGCGCGGGCGAAGGCGCGGGCTACACCTTTGTCGACTACGGACAGGAGGGAGACCCGGTCAATCCGTGTGGCGATCCAGGAGGGAATGCTCCGACACCACCGACGGCCGAGGGTGGTGCACTCCGAAGCCAGGATCTTCGCACGTCGGGAGATCCCGTCGGTCTCAACGGGGCCATAGTACGTCTCCACCCCTCGACCGGTGCTGCTGCGTCAGGCAACCCGCTGTCTGGGCACGCCGACCCGAACGCGCGTCGGATCATCGCCTACGGCCTCCGGAATCCCTTCCGCTTTGCCTTCCGTCCTGGCACCAACGAACTCTGGATCGGGGATGTGGGCTGGAACGAATGGGACGAGATCAACCGGATAGTTGATCCAGCGGGGGGAGTGCTGAACTTCGGTTGGCCATGCTACGAAGGTCCTTCGCTCCAATCCGGCTTTGACGCGGCGGGCCTCTCGATTTGCGAAACGCTCTACGGCCAGCCGAGCGCAGATACGAAGCCCTACTTCGCCTATCACCATTCCAACAAGGTGGTGAGCGGCGAGTCGTGTCCTTCCGGCAGCTCCTCAGTATCCGGACTTGCCTTCGAGTTTGCACCGACAGGAGGCACATTTCCATCCGAGTACGCCGGCGCACTGTTCTTCGCCGACTACTCGCGCAGGTGCATATGGGCGATGCTCAGGAATGGAAACCAGCCCCCGTCGCCCGGGAGCATCAGGACATTCGTTGCCGATGCTGCCGGTCCGGTGAACCTCGAGTTTGGGCCTGACGGGTCGCTCTACTACGCGGACTTCGACGGGGGGACGATCCGCCGTGTCTCCTATGGCGTCCCGCCTTCGAGTGGGCCGACCTACAACCCGCCCCTGCACTACTCGACCGGGACGAACGCGCACGGCGTTGCAATCGCGCACCTGAACGGGGACGGCAAGCTCGACCTCGCGGTAGCGAACTCGGGCTCCAACACCGTTAGTGTCCGACGCGGAAACGGCGACGGCACGTTCGGAGCGGCGACCAACTTCTCGGTGGGCTCCCAACCCAAGAGCGTGGCTGCATCCGACTTCAACGGGGATGGGAACGTCGACCTAGTGACCGCGAATCAGGGTTCGAACTCGGTCAGTGTCTTGCTTGGCAACGGGGCGGGGTCGTTCGCGGCCGCGGTCGGCTACGCCGTTTGCTCGGGCGCGCACGAAGTGGCGGTCGGCGAGTTCAACAACGACGGAAGACCCGACCTTGCGGTCGCCTGCTGGGGCGGCTCGGTAATCAGTGTCCTTCTCGGCACGGGCACGGGCACCTTTGGCGCGGCGTCGACGTTTGCTGCCGGGTCAGCTCCCCACTCGCTCGTCGCACGCGATCTCAACGGCGATGGGCGCCAGGATCTCGCGATCGCCAACCACTCGTCCAACAACGTCAGCGTGCTCATCGGCAACGGCAACGGCACGTTCGGTGGCCCGGTGAACTACGCGGTTGGCGCCGGCCCGCACTCGATTCGCGCAGGGGACCTCAATGGCGACGGCATCGTCGATCTCGTGACCGCGAATGACGGGAGCGACAACGTGACGGTACTGCGGGGTTCGACGAGCGGTACCTTCAGCCCGATCGCGAACTACTCGACGGGCCGCGCCCCGGAAGCCGTCGCCATCGGTGATTTGAACGGCGACGGAAAGCCCGACGTGGTGACCGCCAACAGCGGAGGTCGATATCCGTCCGGAAACTCGAATCCGGGCGGCGACCAGGTCAGCATCCTGCTCAACTCGGGGACGGGCACCCTGGGTGGCCCCACGAACTACCAGACGGGAAACACGCCGTTCGCAGTCGCCGTGGCCAGGCTCGACGGTGACGCGCGGCCTGACATCGTGACGGCCAACTGGTTCAGCCACGACGCGAGCGTGCTCCTGAGCAGCGGCACCGCACCCCCACCTCCGCCACCGGGCACGCAGTACCTCTCCGACCTCACCTGGAGCTCGGCCACCAACGGCTGGGGACCGGTCGAGAAGGACATGTCGAACGGCGACTCGGCGGCCGGAGACGGGCTTCCGATCACCCTGAACGGGGTCGCCTACCAGAAGGGCCTGGGCGCACACGCGTCCTCGGACGTGCGCTACGCCATC
>JBGSXQ010000185.1:0-3498 GCA_041751315.1 Gaiellaceae bacterium
ACGCTCGCGGACATCGCCTCCAGATGGCCGTCGATGAGCAGAAGGACGGCCTCCAGCCGACGCTCGGCGCGCACGTGCGCGCGCCGCATCGCGAGCAGCACGAAGCCGCACGCGACAACCACCGCGCACACCGCGACAACCGCAGTCATCATTCCTCCCTCGACACCTCCTCGCCTCGCGCACCATATGCGGGCGGGGGGCGCTTTTCCATGGGCAGTCTGCTACCATCCCGCGGCCGGTTGGCGCGGTGCTGCTTGCCCGCCAGCCCTTTCTGTGTGAGGAAATCGACCGACCCACGTAGGAGACAACGCGTGCCCACAGTGAACCAGCTCGTCCGCAAAGGCCGGACGACGCCGAAGGTGAAGACGAAGACCCCGGCTCTGCGGGGAGCACCGCAGAAGCGCGGCGTCTGCACGCGCGTCTACACGACGACCCCGAAGAAGCCGAACTCCGCGCTGCGCAAGGTCGCGCGCGTGCGGCTCACGAACGGGATGGAGGTCGGCGCGTACATCCCGGGAGAGGGCCACAACCTGCAGGAGCATTCGGTCGTGCTCGTCCGCGGCGGCCGCGTGAAGGATCTCCCGGGCTTCCGCTACAAGGTCATTCGCGGCGGTCTCGACTCGGCCGGGGTCACCGAACGTCGCCAGGCCCGCTCGAAGTACGGAGCGAAGAAGCCCTAGCCATGCCGCGTCGCGCAGAGATCCAGCCGCGCACGATCGAGGCCGATGCCGTTCACGGGTCGGTGCTCGTTGCGCAGCTCATCAATCGCTTGATGCTCGACGGCAAGAAGTCGATCGCCGAGCGCACCGTCTACGACGCCCTCGCGGTCGCCTCCGAGAAGACGGGCAAGCCGCAGCTCGAGGTCCTCGAGCAGGCGGTGAAGAGCGTCACACCGGTACTCGAGGTCCGTTCTCGCCGTGTCGGTGGCGCCAACTACCAGGTTCCCGTCGAGGTGCCGCAGCGCCGCGCCCGCACGCTCGCCCTGCGCTGGATCGTGCAGAACGCACGGGACCGGCGCGAGAAGGGCATGTCGGCGAAGCTCGCCGGCGAGCTCCAGGACGCGCTCTCGCAGCAGGGCGGCGCGTACAAGAAGAAGGACGACATCTACCGGATGGCGCAGGCCAACAAGGCCTTCGCGCATTACCGCTGGTAATCGAGAGATGTCTGCCGTAGCCACACCGGTCGGGCTCGACCGCGTCCGGAACATCGGGATCATGGCCCACATCGACGCGGGCAAGACGACGACGACGGAGCGGATTCTCTATTACACCGGGCGCACTCACAAGATGGGCGAGGTGCACGAGGGTGCCGCGACGATGGACTGGATGGCGCAGGAGCAGGAGCGCGGTATCACCATCACGTCCGCGGCGACGACCGCAGAGTGGCGCGACCACCGCATCAACATTATCGATACGCCCGGGCACGTGGACTTTACCGTCGAGGTCGAACGGAGCCTTCGCGTCCTGGATGGTGCGGTTGCCGTCTTCGACTCCGTCGCCGGCGTCCAACCGCAGTCCGAGACGGTCTGGCGTCAGGCCGATCGCTACAGCGTTCCCCGCATCGCCTTCATCAACAAGATGGATCGCACGGGCGCGGACTTCGACCAGGCCGTGCAGTCGATGGTCGACCGGCTCGGCGCGCGCCCGGTCCGGATCCATCTGCCCGTCGGCAGCGAGGAGAACTTCTCGGGGATCGTCGACCTCGTCGACATGCGGGCGATCACGTACGCGAACACGCTCGGCACGGAGATGTCCGTCGACGAGATTCCCGAAAGGCTTGCCGACGCAGCCCACACGGGCCACCACGACCTCATCGACCTCGTGGCCGAGTTCGACGACGAGCTCATGGAGACGTACCTCGACGACGAGGCTTCCGTGACGCCCGAGATGATCCGCCGAGCGCTCCGCAGGGGCACGCTCGCGGGTGAGATCACGCCGGTGCTCGCAGGCTCCGCCTTCAAGAACAAGGGCGTGCAGGCGCTGCTCGACGCGATCGTCGACTATCTGCCCAGCCCGCTGGACGTCCCGGCCGTCGAGGGACTGCATCCGAAGACCGAGGCGGAGGAGACGCGGGCGGCCGACTACGACGCGCCGTTCTCGGCTCTCGCGTTCAAGGTCATGAGCGACCCGTACGTCGGCAAGCTCACGTACTTCCGCGTGTACTCGGGCCAGGTCAGGGCCGGCGAGCGGGTGCTCAACACGACGAACGGCAAGACGGAGCGCATCGGTCGCATCCTCCAGATGCACGCGAACCACCGCGAGGAGCGCGAGGAGATCGGCGCCGGCGAGATCGCGGCGGCGGTCGGCCTCAAGTTCACGACGACCGGCGACACGATCGCCGTCGACTCGGCACCGAGCGTGCTCGAGCGCATGTCGTTCCCCGATCCCGTCATCTCGGTCGCGATCGAGCCGCGCACGAAGGCCGACCAGGATAAGCTTGCGACGGCGCTCCAGCGCCTCGCCGAGGAGGACCCGACGTTCCGTGTCTCGTCCGACGAGGAGACGGGGCAGACGCTCATCGCGGTGATGGGCGAGCTGCACCTCGAGATCATCGTCGACCGCCTGCTGCGCGAGTTCTCGGTCGACGGGAACGTGGGTCGCCCGCAGGTCGCCTACCGCGAGACGATCACGAGCCCAGCAGAGAAGATTCAGGGGAGGTTCGTGCGTCAGACCGGTGGTTCGGGCCAGTACGGCGACGTCCTCATCAATCTCTACCCGAACCCGACCGAGGGCTACGAGTTCGTCGACAAGGTCGTGGGCGGACGGATCCCCAAGGAGTACATCCCCGCGGTGAATCAGGGCATCCAGGAGGCAATGAGCTCCGGCATCGTCGCCGGCTACCCCGTCGTCGACATCAAGATCGAGCTGATCGACGGCTCGTACCACGACGTCGACTCGAGCGAGCGCTCGTTCAAGATCGCCGGCTCCATGGCGTTCAAGGAAGGCATGCGCCGCGCGAAGCCGAAGCTGCTCGAGCCGATCATGGCCGTCGAGGTCGTCACACCCGACGACTACCTGGGCGACGTGATTGGTAACCTCAACGGCCGTCGCGGTCGAGTCGAGCAGCTCGAGCCGGTGGGCGGGTCGCAGTCGGTGAAGGCGAGCGTTCCCCTCTCGGAGATGTTCGGCTACGCGACCGACCTGCGCTCGATGAGCCAGGGCCGCGCGACGTTCTCCATGCAATTCGACCGCTACGAACAAGTTCCGACCGCGATCGCCGAGGCGATCGTGGGAGGCGACAAGACCCCGTAATCCCTTGCACGACGAGCTCGGAGGATAGGAGCAGATGGCAAAGCAGAAGTTCGAGCGCACCAAGCCGCACGTCAACGTCGGCACCATCGGTCACATCGACCACGGCAAGACGACGCTCACAGCCGCGATCACGAAGGTTCTCGCCGAGTCGGGCACCAACACCGAGGCCACGTCCTTCGACGCGATCGACAAGGCTCCCGAGGAGCGCCAGCGCGGCATCACGATCAACACCGCGCACGTGGAGTAC
>JBGSXQ010000186.1:0-2420 GCA_041751315.1 Gaiellaceae bacterium
GCCATCGCCTGCCCGCGGCGCGCCCTGAACCTTCGTGCAACGAGCAACGTCGCGAGGAGCGGGAACGAGCCCTGCCCGAACGTCCGCAGGAACGCCAGCGCGAGAAAGGCGATAACGACGCCGTGGGCGGCGCTCGCGAGGGCGCACGCGGAGGCGAGGCCGACCGAGGCCAGGACCCATACCACCCGCGTCCCGAAGCGGTCGGCGAGGCGTCCGAGTTGCAGCATCGTCAGCGCGGAGACGACGGTGCCCGCCGCATAGAGCACGGAGAAGACTGCTCGCGAGAGCCCGGTGCCGACGAGCATCTCGTCGACGAAGACCGCAATCAGGAACGACTGGCCGGGTCCTGACGCGACCATGGCGACGAAGGCCAGGGCGAGAGTTCCGATCTTGGCGCGGGCCCGCAGCGCCGTGAGGTCGAGCGCAGTGGAAGACACGGATCCTCCCTCCGTGGAGGTCTTGCGCTCTACCATGGGCCGCGCTCGCTCCCTGAAACGCTCGGGAGGAGGAGCGCCCGCGCGACCGCTCGCAGCCTAGCAGCGGGACAATTGCCCGCCCGCATCGCCTGGACCCTTCGGTTCCCCAGGCAGTGATCGCGAGCCTGTCGCTGGCCGGGCTCGCCTACCCTGGACCTACGCGGAGGGAGGACATCGGAACGGACGACACCATGACCGAGATCAGAGTCATGCCGCTGGGCGACCGGCAATTCGAAGTGCAGGTCCGCGAGGGGAACCAGAAGACGACGCATCGCGTCGACGTGCCCGAGCGGCTCGAGGAAATCGCGATCCGCGACGAGGATCTCGAGCGCGTCGTCCGGGAGTCCTTCCACTTCCTGCTCGAGCGGGAGTCGGCCACCTCGATCCTCAGCCAGTTCTCGCTGACCGACATCTCCCGCTACTTCCCCGACTACGCGTCGGACCTGGCGCGTCGGCTCTCCTAAGAAACAGCGATCAAGCGCGAGGCTTCGGGTCGCAGTCGTAGAACCGAAGGAGGTCGCATGCGGCGCCTCAGCGTCTCGTCGGCTTCCGCCCGAGACCTGCGAACCCGAACGCCCACAGGTCTCGACCACACTGAGCTTTTCAGAGGCCTGGGCTGGTGTCGAAGCAGGTCGAAGAGCGGCGTCGGGCCGGCGAGCGTGGCTAGGCGTTGTCGCACTAGACACCAAGCCGCGGACACAAAACGGACACATCAGAAGCGACACGCGCGACGTCGTGCGACGCATCTGGACCGCGTGGAATCGCTTGATTTCCAGGCGAAAGTGTGTCGCGAGTGATCGCGCATGTACGCGCGTGACACTCCCAAACCTCCATGGTAAGGAGGGGGTCGACGGTTCGAGTCCGTCAGAGGGCTTGGCTCTATCAAACGGTTTGCGCAACGTAGGAGACCCCTTACGGGGGCCCCTCGCGGGTCTGGGTCAGATTTGGGTCAGATTCGTGGTCGAGCACTGGAGATCGCGTCCGGCCGTATCCCCCGCTTGACAGGAGACCCTGCGGCTATAGCGTCATCTCGTGCTTCCGGCGGTGAGTTGGGACGATCAGAAGGTCCGAGGCTGGACTGTCATGGGGCATGTCCGCCAGCGCCACCAGTATCTCCGCAACTGCGCAATCCAGGCGCGCCGTCGCGTTGACCGACTTGAGCAGAGTGACAACCCACGGCCCGCGGCACTACAGGCAGCGGAGCGAGACCAGGGCATAGCCTCGTGGCAAGGAAGCCTCGAACTTCTCGCGCTTCTCTTTACTCACCCGGACTCGACCGCGTTTCGGGAGCTGAGAAGTCGAAAGGCCTACTTCGACATCCGAACGGGAGAGATCTGGTCGCTGCTCTTTCCAGGCTACTTCGAGACGGGGGACCCGCGAGCGGTACGGCGAGACCGGTTCATCCGACTGGCTGGGCTTCCGCGCTCGCCCGCGACCGCCTCCAGCGGTTGATCGCCGAGGAGCCGGACCTCGTTGCGCCACTGGTGCAGGCAGTGGCCGGGCAAGACGATCCGAGAACGACGATCGTCGGTCTCATCGCCGACCGCCTCAATGGCTCGCAGATGGCCACCACCTGACATGGAGCGCCGTAGGGGAAACCGCCGACGCGTACGGCCTGTTCGAGGAGGCTAGCGACGCGTTCATGGCCGCAAGTGATCGACCGACCGCCGCAACGGATCGTCCGAAACTCATGGCTCGGGCAGCGGTCTGTTCGAACTTAGCCGGTGATGCGTCGCGATACGAGGAGCTTCTCGACCGCGCACGTTCGCTCGACCCACACAACATCCAGGTCGTACTCGCCGAAGTGGAATTGACCCGCTTCGGTTGACACCGTGATGCTTTCGGGCAAAGCGGCCCGTGAGAGGAGCGTGTGTGATGCCGAGGACGAGACCGCCGTATCCGCCGGAGTTCCGGATCGAGGCGGTGCGGATGCTGAGAGCCGGG
>JBGSXQ010000187.1:0-2974 GCA_041751315.1 Gaiellaceae bacterium
CGCAACGGGCGCGGCCCGACGCGCCGGGAGCTGCGGTCGCGTTCGTCAACGCGTTCGGGGTGCTCACGATCCTCCTCGGCACGCCTCTTGCGGGGCTCGCGTTCGAGCTTCACGGAGACGGGCGTGCGGCGTTCGCCGTCATCGCGGTTCTCGCCATCGCCGCGCTCGTGCCACTTCGCGCGTCGCGGCTATAGCCTCGATACTGGTGCTGCCCGCAACCCCAAGGAGACCGAGATGGCCCTGAGCTTCGGCGTCACCGTCCTGCCCGACCCTCCCTCCACGCGCTTCCTCGAGCTCCTGACCCACGCCGAGGCAAACGGGTTCGAGTACGGCTGGACGTACGACTCACACGTGCTGTGGCAGGAGTCGACCCCTCTCCTGACGCTCGCCGCTCAGGCCACGACGACGATGAAGCTCGGTCACTGCGTCACGAACCCCGGCACCCGCGAGCCGACCGTGCTCGCGAGCGCGTACGCGACGCTCCACGACATCTCGGACGGCCGGATGGTGATGGGGATCGGCCGCGGCGACTCCGCCGTGCGCTACATCGGCGACAAGCCTGTCCGCGTCGCCGAATTCGAGCGACGCTGCGCGATGGTCAAGGAGTTCATGAACGGCCGCGAGGTCGAGTGGAACGACAAGCAGTTGAAGCTCGCGTGGGTGCGGCCGGAGCTTCCGGAGATCCCGATGTGGGTCGCCGGCTACGGCCCGAAGGCATTGGCCGTCGCGGGTCGCGTCGGGGACGGCGTGATCATCCAGCTCGCCGACCCGGTGATCATCGAGTGGATCATGGCGACGGCACGCGAAGCAGCCGCCGAGGCCGGCCGCGATCCCGCGGCGCTCAAGTGCATCGTGTGCGCACCGAGCCACATCACGGACGACATCGCCGACGCACGCGACCAGGTGCGCTGGTTCCCGGCGATGGTCTCGAACCACGTCATGGACCTCATCGAGCGTTACGGATTCGAGTCCGAGATCCCGCCCGAGCTGACGGAGTACGTGCGTGTGCGGAAGTTCTACGACTACGACGAGCACTCGCGCGTCGGCGCGAAGCACGGCGAGTTCGTCACCGACGAGATCTGCGACCGTTTCTGTGTCCTCGGCAACGCCGAGCAGGCGACGGCAAAACTGAAGGAGCTCGAGGCGGTCGGCGTCGACCAGTTCAACATCTACCTCATGACGCACGGCCAGGAGGAAGACCTCGCCGCCTACGGGCGCGACATCATTCCGCAGTTCGCCTAGATGATGGTGGCGCCGAGCGCGCTCGCGACGAGCTCCACCGCCGTGGCGGCAGTCGTGTTCTCACGATCGAGGATCGGGTTCACCTCGACCACCTCGAGCGACCCCGCGAGCCCGGACTCTGAGACGAGCTCCATCGCGAGGTGCGCCTCGCGGTAGGTCAGCCCACCGCGCACCGGTGTTCCCACCCCGGGAGCGACGTCCGGGTCGAGGACGTCCATGTCGAGCGAGACGTGGACGAACCCGCCGCCGGCGATGCGATCGAGCGACTCGCGCACCGCCCGCTCGATCCCGATCCGGTCGACCTCGCTCATCGAGTACACGCGCACACCGGCCTCTCTCAGGAGCTTCCGCTCGCCGTCGTCGAGCAGACGCGTCCCGACGAGCGCGACCCGCTTCGGATCGACAGCCGGTAGAGGCCAGACATCGCTCTCGAACCCCGGGCCCGCCAGACCGAGGGCAGCGGCAAGTGGCATGCCATGCACGTTCCCGCTCGGGCTCGTCGCAGGCGTGTTGATGTCGGAGTGCGCGTCGACCCACAGCACGCCACCTGCGCCGTGCACGGACGCAAGCCCACCGAGCGTCCCGAGCGCCACGGAGTGGTCACCGCCGAGCACGAGAGGGAGCGCACCCCGCGAGGTCGCACCGGCCACTCTGCGGGCGATCAGCTCGCACGTGTCGTGGATCTCCGGCAGGAATCGGGCTCGTTCGTCGCGCAGCGCCGTCGCCTCCGCAACCGCGGTCTCGACGTTTCCTTCGTCATGAACCGCGTAGCCGAGACCGATCAGCCGCTCCTCGAGCCCCGCGTAGCGGATAGCCGAGGGGCCCATGTCGACCCCGCGTCGCCCCTGCCCGAGGTCGAGCGCCGCGCCGATGATCGCGATCTCCCGCTGTCCGCTCACGACGAGAACCTAACGCGAAGCCCGGCTACACTGAGTCACCGCGGCGAGGTAGCTCAGTTCCGCGGAGGAACCCATGGTTCCCCCGCGAGCCCCCTCCTTTCGCCAGCGACAAGTGAGCCCACCCGAGCCTCCCGGCCGGCAAAGCCGGCCTCCGGCGACGATGCGTCCCGTTCCCGCCAGCCGGCTACACTGAGTCGCCGCGGCGAGGTAGCTCAGGTGGTAGAGCACACGGCTGAAAACCGTGGTGTCGCCGGTTCAAGTCCGGCCCTCGCCATCACATGTAGGTTCGCCGGGATGGAGCTCGCGTTCCTCTCAGCCGTCGAGCAGGCACGGCTTGTCCGCAGCGGAGAGGTCTCCTCCGTCGAGCTCGTCGAGCTGTACCTCGAGCGGATCGCCCGGATCGGCCCTGCGTTGAACGCCTTCGTCACCGTGTGTGGGGAAGAAGCACTCGCTGCCGCGAGAGCAACGGACGCCTCTTCAGGCGCAGCGCCGTTTCGAGGCGTCCCGATCGCGATCAAGGATCTCACCGCGACGGCCGGCATCCGCACGACGTACTCGTCCCGCGCCTACGCCGACTACGTCCCTGACTTCGACACTGCCGTCGTTCGCCGCATCCGTGAGGCCGGGTTCGTCATCATCGGCAAGACGAACACGCCTGAGTTCGGGACCGTTGCGTTCACGGAATCGGAGCTGAACGGCGCGACCTGCAACCCGTGGAACACGGAGCTCACGCCCGGTGGCTCGAGCGGCGGTGCTGCAGCGGCAGTCGCGGCCGGGCTCGTCCCGATCGCGCACGCAACCGACGGCGGCGGCTCGATCCGGATCCCCGCGTC
>JBGSXQ010000188.1:0-4217 GCA_041751315.1 Gaiellaceae bacterium
CGCCCGCGCTGCGCGGCCTCGTTCCCGTCGTTCACGCCGGTGCGGCTGACCGCGACGCCGGCGAAGGGCTGGACGCTTCGTTCCTGGAGCGGCGCGTGCAAGGGCGCGAAGCGCACGTGCACGGTGCCGATGCGCGCTGCGTCCAGCGTGCGCGCGACGTTCCTTCGATAGTAGGAGCCGGGAAACGATCAGGTAGCGTCAGGTCATGCACGACGTCGTGGTCGTCGGGGCTGGGTGTGCCGGCATGCGTGCCGCCATCGAGGCTTTCGACACCGGCGCGAACGTCTGTGTGGTCTCGAAGCTGCACCCGACGCGGAGCCATTCAGGCGCTGCCGAGGGAGGCATCAACGCGGCTCTGGGCAACTCCGCCGAGGACAGCCCCGAGAAGCACGCGTTCGACACCGTGAAGGGCTCCGACTACCTCGGAGACCAGGACGCGATCGAGATCCTCGCCGCAGAGGCGCCCGGCGACATCTACCAGCTCGAGCACTGGGGCTGCGTCTTCTCGCGCAACGACGAGGGCCGCCTGGCGCAGCGTCCGTTCGGCGCCGCGGGCTCGCCTCGCACGGTGTACTCGGCCGACATCACCGGCCACGTCCTCATCCACGTGCTCTACGAGCAGCTGATGCGCCGGCAGGAGCAGGGGCCTCTCGAGGTGTACGAGGAGTACTTCGCATGGCGTCTCGTGATCGAGGACGGTCGTTGCGTCGGCGTCATCTGCTGGGACATCGTGTCGGGCGGCCTGAAGCTCGTCACGGGCAAGTCGATCGTCCTCGCGACGGGCGGCATGGGCCGCATCTATCGCGCGACGACGAACGCGTACGCATGCAACGGCGATGGCATGGCCATGGCGCTGCATGCAGGGCTCCCCCTGAAGGACATGGAGTTCATGCAGTTCCACCCCACGACGCTGTACCCGAGCGGCGTCCTTATCACCGAGGGGTGCCGGGGCGAGGGCGGATTCCTCATCAACCGCGACGGCGAGCGCTTCATGGCGCGCTACGCGCCGACCGCGCTCGAGCTCGCGTCGCGCGACGTCGTCTCGCGCTCGGAGACCACGGAGATCGAGGGCGGCCGCGGCGTGAACGGCTCGGTTCTCCTCGACCTGCGCCATCTCGGCGCCGAGCGGATCATGACCCGTCTTCCCAGCTCGCGCGAGCTCGCGATGACCTTCGCGGGCGTCGACCCGATCTACGACCCGATCCCGGTACGACCGGGCGCTCACTACCACATGGGTGGCGTCTCGACCGACAACTGGGGCGCAACCGAAGTGCCCGGGCTGTATGCGGCCGGGGAGGTTGCCTGCGTCTCCGTGCACGGCGCCAACCGTCTCGGCGGCAACTCGCTGATGGAAACGATCACGTTCGGTCGCCGCGCGGGCCGGGCGGCCGCCGAGGGCGCTCTCGTGTCCTCCAACGGCCGGCCTGCCTCGGAGGCGGCGCTCGCAGACGCGGAGCGCGACCTGAAGACGCTGCTCGACCGCACGCAAGGCGAGCGCCCGTGGAAGATCCGGGACGAGCTCGGTGCCTCGATGCTCGAGAACTTCGGCGTGTTCCGCTACCCGGAGCGCATGGCATCGCAGCTCGACACGATCCAGGGGCTACGCGAGCGCTACGAGCACGTCGTCGTGGAGGACAAGGGCGACGTCTTCAACACGGACCTCACGCAGGCGCTCGAGCTCGGCTCGATGCTCGACCTCGCCTGGGTGATGGTCCAGGCCGGCCTCGCCCGCGAGGAGAGCCGCGGCGCCCACTCGCGGCCTGCAGACTTCCCCGAGCGCGACGACGAGCGCTTCTTGCACCACTCGGTCACACGCTGGGAGGACGGCGCGCCCGAGCTCTCTCGAGAGGATGTCCGCATGACTCGCTACCAGCCCGAGGTACGGTCTTACTGATGCAGGTCGCGCTCAAGATCTGGCGCTACGACGCCGTGAAGGGCGAGCGTGCCCTGCGCGAGTACGAGATCGACGCGCCGGAGGAGGCGACGCTTCTCGACTGCCTCGACATCGTCAAGGATCGCCTCGACGGCTCGCTCGCCTACCGCAAGAGCTGCCGGATGATGATCTGCGGGTCGTGCGGGATGCGGATGGACGGCGCCGCCGTCCTCGCGTGCCAGCAAAGGATGTACGAGATCGCCCAGTCCGGCCATGTGCCGGTCGTCTCCGCGATGGGGAACCTCCCGATCGTGAAGGACCTCGTCGTGGACATGGGCCCGTTCTGGAGCAAGATCCGCGCGGTGCAGCCGTGGCTCGAGCCCGGCTATGCCGACCCCGGCGAGACGGAGCACGTCGTCTCGCAGCAGCGCATGGACGCGATTCACAAGGAGTCGCTCTGCATCATGTGCGGCTGCTGCGTGTCGGAGTGCAACTCGATGGAGGCCGATCCCGACTTCCTCGGCCCGGCGGCGCTCGCGAAGGGAATGCGCTTCGTCGGCGACCCGCGCGACGAGGCGACGGTCGAGCGCCTGCAGTCGTACTCCGGAGAGCACGGCATCTGGGACTGCACGCGCTGCTACTTCTGCAACGAGCGCTGCCCGAAGGGCGTCGATCCACGCGACGCCATCGCGAAGCTGGGCGCCGAGGCGATGCGCAACGGGATCGACTCGGATATGGGCGCGAAGCATGCGAAGTGGTTCGTCACCTCGGCGAAGACGACCGGCTGGCTTCGCGAGACGGAGCTCGTGCCGAAGACGCAGGGCATCGCGAAGTCGCTCAAGGAAGTGACGTTCGCGATGGGCCTACTCAAGCACGGCAAGGTCCCGCCGCCCTTTCCTCCGCACGTCGCGAAGCACGTAGGCGAGGCGCGCGCCCTCTACGACCTCGTGAAGGAGCAGGACGCCGAAGGAGCCGCAGGCATCGTGCAGGCGGAGAAGGCGCTCGGTCACCTCGACCACGCCGGCGACGGCGGCGCCGCGGCGGCCCGCGGCCCGTACGGTGAAGGCTCGTTCGCGAAGCCGTTCCTTCCGGGAGAGGAGCCCACGGTATGAGGACCGTCGCGTACTACAAGGGCTGCCTCGCGTCGCTCTCGGCGAAGGAGCTCGACACCTCGACGCAAGCGCTCGCACCGATGGTCGGGCTCGAGCTGATCGAGCTCGAGGCGGTCACCTGCTGCGGTGCGGGAGACATCCACGAAGCCGAGCCCGATTACTACCTGCACCTGAACGCCCGCATCCTGGCGTACGCCGAGTCGACCGGGGCGGACACGCTCATGACCATCTGCAACGTCTGCACGCTCAACCTGCGGCAGGCCAACCACGCCCTTCAGAACGACGCCGCGCTCCTCGCTCGCGTGAACGAGAACCTCGTCACCGTCGGCGCGCCGCCGTACTCGGGCGCAGTGGAGGTGCTGCACTTCCTCTGGCTCATCTCCGCGGGCGAGGGGTACGAGCTCCTGCTCGGCGCCGCGCACAAGGGCCTCAAAGGGCTCAAGATCGCGCCGTTCTACGGCTGCCAGATCCTGCGCCCGTCGAAGCTGCTCGGCTTCGAGGACCCCGACAAGCCGTCCTCACTCGAGCGGATCATCGAGGCCTGCGGCGGCGAGGCGATCGACTATCCGGCCAAGATCAAGTGCTGCGGCTTCCCGATCATCCAGGCCCGCGAGGAGACGGCGCTCGCGGAGCTGATCCAGCCGATCGAGCAGGCGAAGGAGGCCGGGGCCGACGCGATGGTGACGCCCTGTCCGCTCTGTCACCTCTCGCTCGATGCCTGGCAGGTGAAGCTGAAGAAGCAGACGGGCAAGGACTTCCAGATGCCGATCCTGCACCTCTCGCAGCTGATCGGCGTCGCCGCGGGACTGACCGACTCGGAGCTGAAGTTCAAGCGCCACATCGTCTCGGTCGACCCGGTGCTCGAGAAACTCAGCGTTTGAGCGCAAGGTTCGGGCCGGTCCGTCGTCTTCATAGTTGGAGGGGCGGTTTCAGGCTCGGTGATCCTGGGGGGCGCCGAGCCTGAACTTTCCCTGGATCCTGGCCGTGCTCGGCGCCCTCGCGGCGCTGGCCATGGCCTACGGCTGGTTCGAGGCCGGCTGGCTGCGGACACGCGTGCTCGAGGTGCCGCTCGAGGGCTTGGCGGCGCGGCTCGACGGGCTGCGGATCGCCCACCTGTCCGACTTCCACCTCGGTGTGCCCTCACGAGGACGGAGAGCGGTGGACGAGGCGGTGACGTGGGTAGTGGAGCGCCGGCCCGAGCTCGTGTGCGTGACCGGGGACCTTCTCTCTCG
>JBGSXQ010000189.1:0-2654 GCA_041751315.1 Gaiellaceae bacterium
TCCACCTTCGGCAAGAGCGGCTCGATTCTCTTCCAGAGCTCGTCCGAGACGATCCACGGCGCGACAGCCATCAGCAACCCCCTCAGCTTGACGACGGATGCCGACGGCTTCGTCGTCAGGAGGCGGGTCCCTTCATTTCGGTTCGAGTTCTAAGGGCTCATCTGGTTCATCGGAGACATCGAGCCGCTCCCCGGAATGGTGAGCGCGGGAATCGTGTCGGGAGCGGCGATGAGGAGTACGCCGAGCACGAACAGAATGGTGGCCGTCCCGTAGGTCGCGGTACGACGAGACGGAATCAACTTCTCGAACGCGATGAGCCCGGCGACGACTGCCATCCAGACGACGCTCATTACCCCGAGCGCGAAGAGCGATGCCATCAGAGCCCAACAACAGCCAATACACCAGGCCGCGTGCCTGGCACCCATCTGGAGCGCACCTGAGCGTCCGCTGCGCCACGAGCCGAGCAAAAAGCCGAGCGGACTTCGGCATTTGCCAAGGCAGACGTCCTTGAGCGGCGTCAGCTCGTAGACGGCGGCGACGATCAGAGTCGCACCTGCGATCCAGCGACCGGCACGATCCCATGCGAGCAGGTCGCCTGAGACGCGTCCGCCAGCGGTCGCAACTGCGAAGGCAAACACTCCGACGCTCGTCCACGCGACGAGATAGCCGGAAGTGAAAAGCACCGGTGCGACCGGAGAGCGGCTCTTCGTCATGCGCGAGTAGAGGGCGACCGTCGGCGCGACGGACGGGAACATCATCGCCGCCATCATCACGACCCACACGCCTACAAACCAGGTGAGCGTCCCGAGGTTCGTCCACGGTCCACCGTCCATGCCTTGCATCTCGTTGACCGTCCACCACCAGCCCAACGCAGCGAGGACGAGGAGGAGGCCGATGAGTCCGAGCCGGGTACGCGCGGCGGCGAAAGCGGGCGCGAGCCCCCCGATGCCAGGAGCGTGTTCGCGTGCCGAGGCGATCAAGCGCTCAGGCGGCCCACGAGAACTCAGGGGTCGAGAGCCCCGATTTCCCCTCGTACTGGATGCCGAAGGCGTCGATCTTCGACCGTTTCGCCTCCGCCATCGTGAGGTTCGAGGCGACCGGGTGGAACATGCCATCGAAGCGCACCGGCTGCCCGGTCTCGACGCCGAACGGGACGATGTCCTCGACCTCGAAGTCGATGGCGTCTCCGATGCGGACACTGTGGCGGACTCCGTCTTCCACGATCTCGATCGGCGCCCGCTCGACGCCGACCACCTCACCGACGAGCGGGGCGAGTGCCTCCATCGGGCCGCCCATCTGCCCGCCGAACACCGCGCTGAGCTTCTCCATCTGCTCGTCGGTCGCGTTCTGGTCGACGAACATGCCGAGGCGCCAGTTGCCTTCGGTCATGACCTTCGGGGTGTCGATGATCACGGCGACCTTGCTCCCGCCGACGTTCGTGCCCTCGATTTCACCCTCGCGAACGTGGAAGACGAGAGTGGCGCGGCAGTAGTCGTACGTCGCACCGTGGTCGAATGACAGATTGCACGGGCACATCAACTCGCACGAGCACGTCTCGAAGAAGCTGCCCTTGAGTTTCCAGGACACAACGACTCCCTTCGTCCGCGGAATCAATCGGGGCGATTCTGAACGCCGGAGCGGAACGTGTCAACCGAGCCCTACTGCGTGCTGTTCGAGGACTTCACGCACGTGAAGTTCTGCCGCCGGTCGCTGTACGACGCCTGCGTCCGCGAGGGGGCGACATTCGACAGCTTCGTCCATGTCGACGACTGGGTCCCCCAGCGGCTCGTCACGGCGACCGGCCCGAACCCGCTGCCGCGGTGATCGAAGCTGCCCCGCCCGTAGGAGTCGATCGGACTGGACTGCCAACCGAGCTACCTGGCTTCGGCGCTACGGCATCGGGAGCCCGATGCTCGACGACCAATGTCCCTCGACGAACGAGGCGCATGGTCGATGCATCTCACAGGCGGGCTCCGGCGCCGGACTCCTTGCCGGCGGCGTACGCGAAGGCTTCGAATCTTCCCACGAGCTGACCGTCAGTGAACGAGGAGCCGTGACGGCTCGAAGAGCGCGAGCTTCGGGTCGTCCTCGCCGATAACCGCCCGCGCGACGAGTCGTCCGCATGCGAACCCGAGCACGTTGCCGTGACCCGAGTAGCCGCCGGCGACCCACAGCCCATCCGCTCCGGGAACACGACCGACCACGGGCAGGAAGTCGAAGACCATTCCGAAGATCCCGGCCCAGCGGTAGTCGACTCGCAGCGGCCGCCCGACGTGGTCCTCCACGAAGCGCTCGAGCGCACTCTGCACGACGGGTGTGATCACCTCTTCGGAGGTGAACTCGGTGTCGAGCGAGACGTCCCGGAACCCGCCGGCGACGATGCGCCCGTCCGGGCATTGATGCCAGTAGTCGAAGCCGTGGCGGCCGTAGTGCGGGATCTCGAAGAGCATCTCGTCGATCGGCTCGGTCGCGATCACCTGGCCACGCGTCGGGATGATGAGACCCTCGAGCTCACCCAAAAGCCCGCTCGGGTACCCGTCGGTGGCGACGACCACCGTGTCCGCACCAGTCTCGTCGACCGACTCGACGCGCGTGTGCTCGTGAATCTCGACTCCCGCACGCGCGGCCCGCGCTGCGAGCGCCCGAACGAGCCG
>JBGSXQ010000190.1:0-9690 GCA_041751315.1 Gaiellaceae bacterium
CGCGACCGACAGCGCCGAGATCGGCCGGGACTCGATGCCGAGGTACCGCGGCTTCCAGCCGATCGCGTCGCGCCGCTCGTCGAAGTGCGTGTCGTCCCCGAAGACGCGTCCGGCGATCGTCCTGATCCCCGTCGCCGCGAACGTCCGTGCGAGTCGCTCGAGGTCGCCGCGTGCGAGTGTCGGGTCGCCGAAGCCGACGAGCCACACGTTCCCCTTCCACGTGCGCCCGACGCGCGAGCCACGAACTACCACCTCGGTTCGGAAGCGGTACCGGGGGCCGAGCACCTTGAGGGCTGCGTACGACACGGGAAGCTTCACGGCCGAGGCCGGGAGGAGGGAGCGTGTCGGGTTGTGCGCGTACAGGGTCGCCCCGGAACGGAGGTCGACGGCGATCGCGCTGGTGTCGCTCGCGTCGATGCCCTTGGCCTCCAATGCCCGGGCGAGGGACGTCTCGAGGCTACGCGGTGCAGCGCTCGTCGAGGCCGCACTCGCCGAGACGCCGAGGGCGACCACGAGGGAGGTGACGAACGCGTGCGAGCGACGCATGTGGAACTGTGTACCGGAGGCCGCCGACGGCGGCCCCTCGTCAGCGTGTGCGGTAGACCGTGATCGTGACGGTGCGCCTGCCCCACTGGCGCGCCCTGGCCGTGGTCGGGAACCAGAGGTCGATCATGCGACCCTTGATCGCTGTCCCGACATCCGCGGCGACCCCCGCACCGTAGCCGGGGACGTGGAGCTTGGTCCCCAGGGGAATGAGCTTCGGATCGACAGCCACCACGCCTTTGCGAACGGGAATCCCCAGCGTCGTCTTGCCCGGCAGGCTGTACGCGACCGCGTCGACTTTGATCCGGTAGGCCTGCGGGCCTCGAGGCTGGCCGAGGGCCGAGCCTCCGACTCCGACGCCTGCCCCGACCAGGACCGCGACGATCGCCATCCCCCACCTGCGCGTTCCCCTACGCACGAGGCGGCGACCCTAACACAGCGTCGAACTTGTGACAGGAGCGAAGGCCTTCTTTGCAGATATTTTGGCTCTGCTGTCGGTTGCACGCATCCGAACAGACTGCTAGGGTCTTCGACTTGTGACGGGCCAGACCGCCACCGGCGGGTCTGTCCGGGGACGACGGAGAGCCACCCTTATAGGCTCGCGCGCCGGATGGACGCCGAAAGTCGTTATCGCTGCGGCAGCTGCCGCCGGGCTCCTGCTTGCCGTCGGGTCGGCACCCGCGCAGACGATCACGTCCAAGCGCGCGCAGGCCGAGGCGATCGTCGCCGAGGTCGAGAGCATGAACCACTCCCTCGAAGCGACGATCGAGTCGTGGAACTACGCGAACATCCAGCTCGACGAGATCGACGGCGACCTCGCCACGAACGCCAAGCACCTGGTCGCCGCACGAAAGAGCCTCGGCGTCGCCCAGGCGCGCATTCAGGAGCGCCTCGTCGATCTGTACGTCAACGGTGAAGGCGACTCGACGCTCGAGGTGATCCTGGGCTCGAGCACCCTCGACGACATCATTGCCCGACTCGATGCGATCGAGCGTGTGTCCAGCCAGGACACGCAGATCCTGCGCACGGTCAAGCGTTACCGCAAAGAGGTCGAGACCCGGCGCGAGAACCTCCAGGAGGCGCGGGTGAGCCAGGCGCGGATCGTCGCCGAGCAGGCCTCGCAGAAGCAGTCGATCGAGTCGCAGATCGCCGAGCAGAACCGGCTCCTGAACTCGGTCAAGGACGAGATCGCGGCAATGCGCGCTGAGGAGCAGCGCCGCCAGGCGGCGCTCGCAGAGCAGGCGCGCGCTCGTGCGCAGGCTGCGCAACTCGCAGCGCAGGCGCAGGCCGACACCGCGCAGCAGACCTACGTGCAGGCCGCGCCGGAGCCAGCCTACGACGCCAGCTTGCCCGCGCCGCGCTACGGGCACGTCGTCGGGATCGCACTGCAGTACCTCGGGGTGCCGTACGTGTGGGGCGGGTCGAGCCCGTCGAGCGGATTCGACTGCTCCGGCTTCTCGATGTACGTCTTCGCGCAGATCGGCGTGTCCCTACCGCATCACGCCGCATCTCAGTACCAGCTCGGAACCGCAGTCTCGCGAGACCAGCTCGCACCCGGCGACCTCGTGTTCTTCAGCGGCCTCGGCCACATGGGCATCTACATCGGCGGCGGCCAGTTCGTGCACGCGCCGCACACCGGCGACGTCGTCAAGATCTCCAGCATGGACGAGCGCTGGGGCTCGTACGTCGGCGCGAAGCGCCTCTAGCCTCCGCGGTTCGTGGTCCTCACGTTCGTCATCGAGCAGGCAGGCTGCTCGTCGTGCGCCGATCTCATTCGAGCAGCTCTAGGCGATGTCGGCAGCGTCGAAGAGGTTGCTATCGATCAAGGCGCCGATACTGCCGCCGTTCGACTCGTGCCGCGAGGCTCGATCGGGATCGACGACCTGAACCGTGTTCTCTCCGAGGCTTCCGCGGGCTCGGGGCACGAGTACCGAGTCGCGTCGGGCTCGCTGACCCACCTCACGTAGCTCGTCGGCCGGGCCGAGCGCTCGGCTGCGTGTCGGATACGTCGGCCGGGGTTTAGAGCTCGCCGCTGCAGCCGAACCTTCGGATAGGCGGCTCATGCCGAAGCCACGACGAGAGGAGTTCGGAGATGTCGATTCAGGGGATGGTCGCTACGCACCCAAGTGCACGCGATGTCGAGGTGACTGCCCTCGCGTCCTGCGTGGACGCATGCTTCGAGTGCGCGGCCACCTGCACCAGCTGTGCCGACGCGTGCCTCGGTGAGGCGACCGTAGCCGAGCTCGTCCGGTGTATCCGGTTGAACCTCGACTGCGCCGACGTGTGCGAAGCCACTGGTCGGGTGCTCACCCGTCAGACCGAACGCGAGCCCGAGGTCGCTCGCCTCATGCTCGAGGCCTGTGCGCACGCATGTCGCGTCTGCGCGGACGAGTGTGATCGCCACGCAGGTCACCACGAGCACTGCCGTGTCTGCGCAGAGGCATGTCGTCGCTGCGAAGAGGCTTGCCGGGCGCTCCTCTCCGACCTGTAGGTCTTGCGAGGTCGAGAGGGCTTCGGCGAGCTGGGACACTCGCTCGTCGCCATGAGGGTTGCCGCACGCCGAGAGGTAACCGGGCGCCGGCAAGCAGCCGGCGCCCGGTCGTCGTTCGAGAGCTACGTTCCGGTGTAGCGGAAGATGTAGAGGCCGAAGTCGCGATCGCTCGCGGCCACGTACTCCCGTCCGCCCGACTGGAACACCTCGACGCCCCAGAAGTTGCTCCCGCCGTCGTCGATGAAGTGCCCGACCTCGTTCAGCTGATCTCCGTCGATCTCCACGACGCGGAAGCCTCCCGAGTAGTACGAGAAGTACACGAGGTCGTCGCGCACCTGCGACGTCGCGGCCTCGTGCACCGAGAGGTCGCCGAAGCCCGACGCAAAGGCCGGATTGTGCGCCTCGGGGATCGCATAGGTGTCGAGCTCCGTCATCTTCCCGGTCTCGTACTCGAACAGGTGGACGTATCCCCATCCGTCGAATGCGACGGTGAAGCGCAGGACGTCACCCCTTGTTCCGATCGCGACCGGCAGCGGCGCCGGCCCGGTCCCGGCGAGGCAGGCCGCATTGTCATACGTGGCGTCGAAGATCGCGAAGCCCTGGCCCCGCGGCGCCACGCCGAACGTGGGGATGTTGCCCGTGACGTCCATCCCGAGCGTCGAGTCGCAGGCATCTGCCCCCGTGCGGTTGAAGATGAGGACGGCGTCGTAGCCACCCGCCGCGATCACGTTCGCGACCTTCTCCGTGAAGGTGCAGACACCGCGCTCGACGACGGCGATGTCGACCGCCGCGCCGTTTCCGGCGGGCAGAGCTGGTCCGCCGTTGCACGCGAGCCCGACGTACACGGAGACGCCTTGGATGCTGCCTTCCTCGAGTTGCGTCGTGCCGTTGCCCTGACCGGCCACGATCGTCGTCGCGTCCGTGACGTTCAGGCCGGCGAGCTTGTACGCATCGAAGTCCTCGTCCGCTGCGACGATGTACTGGTTGTCGCGCGTGAACTCCGCCTGGTGCGCGTTGCCCTCGGGTGCGACATTGAGACCGCTCTCGGCCGCCTCCGGATCGGGATTCGTGAAGTCCGTGTCGCCGATGTACTCAGGGGCGAGCGGATCCGTCATGTCGAGCGCGACGTACCCTCCATCCCAGTACGAGAGCAGCATGACCTGCTTGCCGTCGATCTCCTTCACGACCATGTCGTGCAGGAACACCTCGATGAGGTTCGCCGGAGCCGACTGCAGGATCTGCGGGAACTCCTCCGCGAGGTCGTACTCGGCGATCAGAGCCGGTTTCTTCGGGTTTGTGATGTCCATGATGTCGACGTCGACGAACTCCTCGTTGTCGACCATGACCGCATACGCCTTGTCCCCTGCATCCCACGCGAAGACGCTGTGGATCTCGTGCGCGTCCTTCTTCCCTGCACCCGGGACGGTAGAGTCGCCGACGCCCTCGGCGAGCGGCGTCGGGCTCGAGGGCCGCGAGATGTCGTAGATGTTCATGCCGCCGAACCCGGCCGGCTCCTTGCACTTCTCGTTGTTGGTCACGAGGATGTCGCCCCTGAAGGCGGGCGTCGTGATACGGAGCGCCTGGACGCCCTCACCCGGGTAGCTACCTGCCTTCGAGCCGATGAAGGCGACCTCCTTCGGTGCCTCCGGGTTGCGGATGTCGACGACGTGCACGCCGTTGTACTTGCACGTGACGACGCCCCACGCGGCCAGGTAGGCGTGGCCGTTCAGGACGCCGACGTCCGCGATCTTCTCGGGGACGACGTTCTTCTAGCTTCAGCCTGCTGACGAGCTCGATGTTGCTCGTAGACGATGCCGGCAGATGCCCGTCGCCGGCTCCGTGCTGGTGGGTGTCGTGAGCTCCGTCGTCGGCTGAGATGCCGCCGTCAGGGTCTCCCGGTGCCGCGGTCGCGATGCCTGCGACCAGGAAAAGCGCTGCGAGCGCGGGTACGAGCCGCGCAAGGATCTTCTTCTTTTGAACTCATGTTTCCCCTCTCCCGTTGGGTTGCCCATAAGGGCGTGTCGGAACTTCTACATGGTTGCGGATGTGTACAGCGCGTCGATCTCGTCGGCGAAGTGCTCCTGCACCGCCCGGCGGCGGAGCTTGAGGGTCGGCGTGACTTCGCCGGCCTCCATCGTGAAGTCGCGGGGGAGGATCGCGAAGCGCTTGACCTGCTCGAAGCGCGAGCGGTCATTGTTGACGCCGTCCACGATCTCCTGGATGAGCGCGCGAACGCGCTCGTCTGCTGCGAGCGCCGCGGCGTCTCCCTCGATCCCCTGCTCCTGTGCCCAGCTCCCGATCTCCACCGGGTCGAGCGTGATCAGCGCTGCGACGTAGGGTCGCGCGTCGCCGACGACGAGCGCCTGCGACACGTACTTCGACGTCTTGAGGTCGTTCTCGATGTTCTGCGGGGCGACGTTCTTCCCGCCGGCCGTGACGAGGATGTCCTTCTTACGGTCGGTGATGAAGAGGAAGCCGTCCTCGTCCAGGTGACCGATGTCGCCGGTCTTGAGCCAGCCGTCGGCTCCGAGCACGGCAGCTGTCGCCTCGGGATCCTTGTAGTAGCCCTGGAAGACGGTTTCGCTGCGCACTTCGATCTCCCCATCCCCGGCGATGCGGATCTCGAAACCCGGCAGCGGCTGTCCCACCGATCCGAAGCGGTAGAGGTCGGGACGATTCGTCGCGCACGCGGTCGTGCACTCGGTGAGGCCGTAGCCCTCCGTGATCCGGATGCCGACGGCGTCGAAGAACTCGATGATCTCCTTCGAGATCGGCGCGCCACCCGAGCCAGGCATGCGCAGACGCCCGCCGAGCGGCTCGCGCACCTTGCTGAAGACGAGCTTGTCCGCGATGCGATGCTTGGCCCTGAGCCCGCCCGGGATCGGCTTGCCCGCGGCTTCGAGTCGGCTGACCTCGCGGCCCACAGGGAGCGACCAGTCGATCAGGCGCCGCTTGACGCCTGTCGCGGAGTCGAACTTCGCGAGCACGACCGAATGCACCTTCTCGTACACGCGTGGGACGCTGGGCAGCAGCGTCGGGCGTACGTGCGGGAGCGCCTCGGCGACGCGCAGCGGGTCGGGCAGGAACGCGATCGTGAAGCCGACGTGCGCACCGAGAAGCAGCATCAGGCGCCCGTAGTTGTGCGCGAGCGGGAGGTAGAGGAGCATGACGTCGTCCTCGCGGTAGTACGACCGCTCCATGCGATCGACCACGGTCGCCATCACGTGGTAGTTGCAATTCGAGAGCATGCAACCCTTGGGCGGCCCGGTGGTGCCGGAGGTGTAGATGATCGTGAAGAGGTCGTCCTCGTCGATCGCCGCGGTGGCGGCGTCGAGCGCTCCCGGTCTCGCGGACGCGTAGTCGCGGCCCTGTGCTGCAAGACCTTCGAGATCGTGGAACGTCAGCACGTGCTCGAGTGAGGGCAGCTCGGCACGCACCTCGTCGACCTTGGCGAGTTGCTCGGCGTCCTCGCAGACGATCGCAATGGCTTCCGAGTGCGCCAGCAGGTAGCCGACGTCGCGGGACGAGCTCGACGCGTAGACCGGGATCCCGACGGCGCCGACATGCGCGAGTGCGAAGTCGAGCAGCGCCCAGTCGAGGCTGTTGCGCGCCAGGATCGCGACGGTGTCGCCGTTCGTCACGCCACGCGCGAGAAAGCCGTTCGCATACGCGCGAACCCGCTCGTCGGCGTCCTCCCACGAGACCTCGCTCCACCGGGACTCGCTCTCGACGAGATAGGCAGGCCCAGTGCGACCTGCGGCGATCGTGTCGCGCCAAAGCTGTGCGATCGTGCGTCGACCCTCGAGGGGTGATTCGGCGAGAGCGCTTTCGGCGGTCTCCGTCACGCTTCTGACTTTAGCCAGGGAGGGGACTGACGTTCCAGGGCGAACGCTTCCGGTCCAAGACAAGACCGGTGCGACGCTGAAGCGTCGCACCACGCACGCAGGAACCGGTGCGACGCTTCGGCGTAGCATCCGACGTGAACTACGCTTTCCCCATGCGGACGACCTGGAACGGAACACTCAGCTTCGGCCTCGTCTCGATCCCCGTCGGCCTCGCGCCGGCGACGAAGCCGGCCGCGCGCCAGTCGGACGTTTCGTTCCGACTCCTCCATCGAGAGTGCTCGACGCCGATCAAGCAGAAGCGCTGGTGCCCGACCCACGACCGCGAGGTCACGCAGGACGAGATCGTGCGCGGGTTCGAGGTGGCGAAGGGCCAGTTCGTCGTCGTCGAGGACGCCGACCTGGAGGCGATCGAGCGTGCTGACGACTCGCGCTCGATCGAGATCACGCGCTTCGTGCCCGAGGGCGACGTCGACCCGATCTTCTTCGACCGCACCTACTTCCTCGTTCCGGCCTCGCAGACGGCGCAGCGCAGGCCGTACGTCCTGCTGCTCGAGGCGATGCGTGAGACCGGGACGGCTGCGCTCGGCCGCTTCGTCCGCGCGGGGCGGGAGAGCCTTTGCCTCGTTCGTGCGAAGGACGATGCGCTTGCACTCGAGACGCTCTACCTCGCCGAGGACGTGTACTCGCAGGTCGAGATCGCCGAAGCCGTCGGCGATACGAAGGTGAAGAAGACCGAGCTCGACCTCGCACGCCAGATCATCGCGAGCCTCGCCGGCGACTTCGAGCCGTCCGAGCTCGCAAGCGAGTACCGGCGTGACCTGCGCGCGCTGCTCGAGGCGAAGACGCGCGGTGAGGAGATCGTCGCGCCGGAGCCCGTTGACGTCGCACCGGTGATCGATCTCATGGAGGCGCTGAAGGCGAGTGTCGCCGCGGCGAAAAAGGGGCCCGCCGACGAGCCGGCGGAGAAGCCGGCTCGCGCGAAGCGCGCCCGCTCGAAGGCCAGCTAGACCTCTAGTCCCTGCGGCCGATCAGGACTGCGCGGCCGCTCCGGCTCCTGCGCTGATCGCCTCGAGCGATGCCTGGAAGAGCGTCTTGTCGATCTTGCCGTGGTAGATCGGAACACCCTCCTCGACGCAGATGCGCACGACCTCGTCGCGTTCCATGCCCATCTCCTTGGCGAGCTCTTCGGGCGTCAGGTGGTTGGCCATCGTGCCTCCTCGTGTCTGAGAAACCGGCAAAGAAAAAGCCCGCCGGCGCGATTCGCGCACGTCGGGCTGCAAGTCGAGTTGCTTTCGGGGCGGGTCAAGCGGCCCGCCTCTCGAGAGCTCCTGTCACGCATCTGAGCATACTGCCGCCCGCGGGGTCTGCGCAACGTCGCACATGCGTCGCTCGCGAAGGCGCTACCCTTTCCCGCGCTCGGGGTGTGGCGCAGCCTGGTAGCGCGCTCCGTTCGGGTCGGAGAGGCCCCCAGTTCAAATCTGGGCACCCCGACTGAGTCGTGGGGGGAAACGACGTTTCCCCCCACGTGCCCCCCTTCCTCTTCGCTGCGATCGGATGACGGCGCCTGGCCTCTCGGCCGGCGAAGCCGGCCTCCGGCCCTCGACGTTCGACGACGAGCGAGCGTTCTCTATCCTCGGTTGCGATGTTGAGGGCCGTCCTGTTCGACGTCGACTTCACGCTGTTTCGGCCCGGGCCGGAGCTGGGGCCGGAGGGGTACCGGCGGGTGGGCGAGCGGCACGGGCTCACGCTCGATCCGGAGCGGTACGACGGGGCGCGACTGGCGGCGATCGAGACGTTGCAGGCAAACCACGAGCTCGTGCACGACGAGGAGATCTGGATCGCCTTCACGGAGCAGATCGTCATGGGCATGGGCGGCGACGCTTCGGGCGCCAGGGCGTGTGCCACGGACATGGTTCGCGAGTGGGAGCGCCACGAGAACTTCTCGCTCTACGAGGATTCGCTGCCCGTGCTCGAAGCACTTCGCCGTCACGGCATCAAGATCGGCCTCGTCTCGAACGGGCAGCGCGACCTCGAGGAGTTCGCGGGGCATCACCTGCTCGACGTGGATGCCATGGTGGGCTCGATGTCTCACGGGAGGATCAAGCCGCATCCGTCGATCTTCATGGTCGCGCTCGAAGCGCTTGGAGTCTCACCCGACGAGACCGCCATGGTCGGCGATTCCTACGAGGACGACATCGAGGGCGCTCGCGCGCTCGGGATCCGTGCGATCCTGCTCGATCGAGATGGCCTGCGGCTCGACGCCGAGGATCGGATCGACACGCTGCTCGCGCTACCCGCTGCGCTCGGGCTCGTCCACTCCTAGCTCGCGGCGCCAGGCGTCGGTGTGCGTGCCGAGCGGCACCGGGATAGGCGCGTCGGTCGTGCCTAGCTCGGCGGCGGCCTCCTGGCGAGTCCAGGCCGGGCCGACGCAGACGTCCTCGTCACCGAAGTGGTCGAGCCACTCGGCGAGCGTCCGGGTCTCGAAGATCGCAACGAGCTCGCGTGCGAGCTGCTCCTGGTCGTCGGCGTACTGGCGCTCCGCGAGATCCTCTCGGTCGATCAGCGCGCAGAGCCGGCGGAAGAACTTCGGCTCCAGCGCGCCGACGGTGAGGTGTCGTGCGTCGGCGGTCGCATACAGCCGATAGCAGGCGAGCCCACCCGTGAGCATCCGCGGAACCGGCTCGCCTCCGAGGCGGTGCGAGACGAGGTCGTGCGAGCGATGCGTCATCGAGACCACGATGCGCGGGCCGCGACCGGTGCGCGCGCGCTCGAGAAGGCCCGCGAGCACCTGGGTCACCGCTCCCAGCGCGC